>QHSB01000122.1 GCA_003220335.1 Candidatus Rokuibacteriota bacterium | reverse complement strand
AACGCCTCGACGATGTCGCTGACGTGGATGAAGTCGCGGCTCTGGCGGCCGTCCTCGAACACCAGCGGCCGCTGGCCGTTGAGCAGGCGCGACGCGAAGATCGCGCCGACACCCGTGTAGGGATTCGACAGCGCCTGGCGCGGTCCGTAGATGTTGAACAGCCGGAGCGCCACGGTGCCGATGCCGTACGCGCGCCCGACGCAGAGGCAGAGCTCTTCCTGGTCGCGCTTGGTCACGGCGTAGACCGACGTCGGGGCGAGCGGCTTGTCCTCGTCGCAGGGCGCGGGCGTCGTCGTCGCCCCGCACGACGGACACTGAAGCTCCCAGTCGCGCGCCTGCAGCTGAGCGAGCGGCCGCGGCGGCGGCGCCACCGGCCCGCACGCCGCGCACCGATAGCGGCCCTCGCCGTAGATGGACATCGAGGACGCGACGACGAGGCGTTTCACGCGGTGGCCGCCGTGCGCGAGGCGATCGAGCAGCACGGCCGTGCCGCGCACGTTGTCGTCGACGTACGGGACGATCGCGTACATCGACTGCCCCACCCCGACCTGCGCCGCGAGATGCACCACCGAGGCGACGCCGGCGAGGGCGTGATCGACGGCGGCGGCGTCGCAGACGGACGCGTGCACGAGCTCGACGCCGGCCGGCAGATACCGGGCGCGGGTGGCGGCGGCGCCGTGCACCTGGGCATCAAGCGAGTCGAGAACGCGCACGCGCGCGCCGCGGGCCAGGAGCGCCTCGACGAGATGGCTGCCGATGAAGCCGGCGCCGCCGGTGACGAGCACGGGGGACGCGATCATGACGTGGTGAACCTCTCCAGCAGCGCCCGATGATCGTGCCGCGCGCCGCCGGCCACGCGGCGCCGCGCGGCCAGCGTGTCGGGCAGGCGTCGCGCATTGGCCACGAAGGCCAGGACGATCGCCAGCGCGACCTTGAGATTGCGGCGCGTCACGTGCCACGCCGCGCGTGCCGCGAGCGCCGCGGCCAGTCGCGCCGCATCGCGCGCCGGCAGCACCTTGAGCCCGAAGCGCAGCAGGTTCGTGTGATACGACACGCGGCGGCGAAACCACGTCTTCGGCACCTGCCCGCGGGCCACGCCGCGAATCAGATGCTGGTACTCGTCGCCCGACATCCCGACCTTGTGATAGAGCACGGCGTCGGGCACGTAGACCGTCCGCCAGCCACGGCGCCACGCGCGCCAGCAGAGATCCGTGTCCTCGAAGTCGATGAAGAACGTGGGGTCAAAGCCGTCCAGCGCCTCGAAGCGGTCGCGACGCACGAGCAAGCTGCCCGCGCAGCCCCACGGCACCTCGACCGGCCCGGCCGCCGCCGCCGTGTACTCGACGGCCCACGGCGGCACGACGATGTCGTGATAGGAGCCGGGCACGAACCGCGTCCGGCCATGGATCACGCGCGCGCCGTCCCACGAGCGTTGTGTGGGATCCGCCGCGAACAGCGTGTCGTCGGCGGTCAGCACGCGGGCGAGCCGGCTGACGCAGTCGGGCTCGAAGCGCATGTCGTTGTTCACGAAGAAGAGGAGCTCGCCCTTGGCGTCGTGCACCGCGCGGTTGTAGGCGCGGGTGAAGCCGAGGTTCTCGCCCATCGGCAGCCAGCGCGCCGGGTAGCGCGCGGCGACGGCGGCGCTGTTGTCGACGCTGCCGTTGTCGACGACGACGATCTCGTGCGCCGGACAATCCTGTTTGGCGAGCGTGGCCAGACAGTCCGGCAGCAGGTGCGCGCCGTTCCAGTTGAGCACGAGCGTGCTGACGAGGGGCCGCTCGCTCACCGCGCGCCTCCGACGCGCCGCGCCTTCATGAGAATCCCCATGGCGAGCGACGGCCACCAGTCACCGGTGACGGCCAGCCACGGCGCGCGCCGATCGTCGAGCAGACGCTGCGGCAGGAGCGGGACCCAGTTGCCCACGTGACGCTCGACGCTCAGGCCATGCCGCGCCAGCTGATGACGCAGCATGCGCGGCGTGTAGTACCGCAGGTGGCCCGCGCCGTTCACCCCCACGTCCATCCACATCGGATAACGGCCGAGCAGCAGCCGCAGGCGGTTCTCGAGGCTCGCGAGGTTCGGCGTGGTGACGATGAGCGCGCCGCCGGGATGCAGGACGCGCGCGATCTCGGCGAGCAGGCGGTCGGTGTCTACCACGTGCTCGATCACCTCGGCCGCGACGACCGCGTCGAACGCGCCGTCGGGCCACGGCAGCGGTGCGCGGTCCAGATCCACCGCGCGCGCCTCGATGCCGCGCGCGCGCGCGGCATCGAGCAGCGCGGGCTCCGTCTCGGCGCCCTGCACACCGGTGCGCGGCGTAATCGGTGCGCGCGCAGGTCATGGCTTGGCCGCCAGCAGCGCCCAGCCCTTGGCGTCGGCCGCGCCGGGGCGATTGCCGTGTCCGGTCAGCCGGCCGTCGAGCCAGTCGAAGAGCCCGTACGTGAGCGCGACGAAGCCGATGCGCGACTTGGGCGGCAGATTCAGCTCGATCGCGTGGAACACGACGAGCAGCGCGCCGCCGGTGGCCCACGCGGCGACGACGCGTAATCCCGCCGCGGCGCAGAGGGCCTCGAGGCCCTGGCGCGTGTAGCGGAAGAAGTCGGCCGGATGGTGATGCGTGATGTGGTACTGCGGGGCCGTCACGCAGAGGTGCCCGCCCGACGCCAGCACGCGCGCGCACTCGCGCACCAGCCGCGTCGGCTCGGCCACGTGCTCGAGCACCTCCATCAGCAGCACGGCGGCGACGCTCTTGTCGGCGAGCGGCAGCGCGTGGCCGTCGGCAACGAGATCGAGTCCCGGCCCGGCGAGGACGTCCATCGCCACCCGGCGCCCGGGCCAGGCCGCGGCCGCGACCGACGGCTCGGCGCCCGCGCCCACGTCGCAGAGCACGCCGCCGCCCGGCCGGCGGCGCGCCGCTTCCTCGAGCATCAGCCGCGCGTGACGCGTCGGATGATCGGAGCGTCGCCGCACGCGCCGGTGATGGCCGGTGAGATAGAGGTCCTTGAGCCGGCGCGTCAGCGGGCTCATCGCCACCCCGCCTGCGGTTGCTCGACCAGCAGCCGCTTGACGACGAGATGATCGCTGCTGCGCCTGTAGCCGAGGGCCCACAGCGCCGCCGCGTAGGTCGCGGCCGCGAGCGTGATTGCGACGGCGACGCCGAGCGGGCGCGCGAGCGACACCACGACGAGCATTGCGCCGGTGGCGACGGCGTAGCGCCACAGCCCGGCCGCCGACAGCGTCACGCCGAACGCGCCGCGGAGCAGGCGGACGACGAGGACGAGGTTCAGCCACTCGCAGACGACGGTGGCGAGCGCGGCGCCGCCGGCACCCCAGCGCGGGATGAGCACCGCGTTGCCGGCGACGTTCACGAGCGCGCTCAGCGCGTAGACGCCGACGAGCGGCCAGACGCGATCGGCGGCGATGAGCGCGTGACCGGCGACGTTGACCCAGAACAGCGGCAGCGTGCCGAGGATGAGCACACGCAGCAGCGGCGCGGCGCCGGCGAAGTCCGGCCCGAACAGCAGCGCGACGAGCTCGTCCGCCACGGCGAGCGTGCCGACGGTGAGCGGCAGGCCCAGCGCGAGCAGCGGCCGCCAGCCCGCCTCGAGCAGTCGTCGCGCCTCACCCGGGGCCGTCAGCGCGACGCTCGACAAGCGCGGGAACAGCGGCCCGCCGAGCGCGGCGGCGAGCGCGATGACGGCATCGAGGAAGCGATACGCGGCGGCGTAGCGCCCGAGGTCGCCCGGTGCCGCGAGCCACTCGAGCATGACCATGTCGACGCGGTAATAGAGGGCGAAGCCGGCCACGAGCAGGCCGAACGGCACCGCGCGTCGGAGCAACGCCCGCGCCGCGCCGGCGGACACGGCCGGCGGGTCGCCGAGAGGACCGGCGAGCGCTCGGGCCACGACCAGCATAACGACGCTCGTCGCGACCGAGCCGGCGAGCAGCGCGACGACGCCGCCGCCGACGCCGACGACGCCGAGCGTGATCGCCGAGGACAGCAGGGCGCCGATCACCCGGTGCAGCGACAGCCGGTCCATTCGCTCGCGCGCGGTGAGCCACACGAGCGACGGCATCGTGAGGGCCGAGACGAGCGAGGCGAGGCCGCCGAGGCCGATCGCGGCGACGATCGCCGCGTCGTGGCCCAACAGCAGCGCGAGGCCGACCATCGCGGCCGATGCCGCCGTCGCGAGTGTCAGCGCGGTGCGTCGGGTGACCGCGATGACGCGCGATGCGTGGGCCGGTGCGCGGCTCGCGTCACGGATGGCGAGCGTGGCCAGCCCGAAATCGGCGAGCGCGCCGAAGGGAAAGCAGAACGCGAGGACGTACGCATACCGGCCGAGCTCGTGCACGCCGAGCCAGCGCACGAGCGCGACGGCGATCAGGAGATTGATGGCCTTCGTCACGACCTGGGCGGCGACGAGCGCCGAGACGTTGCGGCCGATCACGGCCGCACCCCGAGCCGAGCCCTCGTCGGCGGCGTCGCGCGCGCCGCGGCGGCCGCCGCGATCCGCTCCTTCGCCTCGAGCACGGGGATCATCATGACGATCCCGGTGATGAGCCAGAACGGCTCCATGATGCGCACGATGATGAACGTGTTGGAGCCGAACGCGTGGGCGAGCAGCCCGGCGAAGCCGGCCACGAAGCCCAGGACGAGGCCGCGCTCGTCGGGATCGCCGCGCGTGGCGAGGACGGCGCGCGCGTGGCGCCACACCGCCCAGATGAGCCAGACGAAGGCCGCGAACCCGACGAGAGTCGCGCGGAGGTCGACGGATCGAACACGATCTTGCCGACGCGGACGGTGTCCGCGCCGCGCTCTTCCTTGAACGTGTACGCCACGCGCTCCTTGACCGCCTTCGGTGCCACGAAGAGCAGCGCCGGCGAGGTCACGATCGCGAACAGGATCAGGCCGACGACGAAGCGCCGCCGCGTGGTGAAGCGCGCGATCACCAGGAAGGCGGGGATGATGCCGAGGTACGACGCGCGCGAGAGCGTGAAGAAG
>QHSB01000121.1 GCA_003220335.1 Candidatus Rokuibacteriota bacterium | reverse complement strand
GGCGACGGGCGCCGGCGGCGACGTGAGCGCGGACGTCGCAACCGCCGACGGCACTGCAGGCGCGGGCGGTGTCGCCGGGGCCAGGGGCGCGGCGGGCGGCGGCGGCGTGATCGCCGTCGATGGCTTCGCCGCGGGGGGCGGGCTCGCCGGCGCCGGCGCCGCCGGGGGCGGCGTGACGGTGGCGGGCGCGGGCGGTGCGGGCGGCATGGCCTCGGGCGGCGTGGGCGCGGGCGGCGTGGCCGCCGGCGACGGCGCCGGGCGCGAGGGCGGCGTCGGCGTCACTGTCGAGGACGGCGCGCCGGGACGCGGCGGCGCCGACGGCGTCGCCGACGGGCTCAGTCGCTGGCGCAGCAGCTCGCGCGGGTTCACGCCGTCGAGCCCGCCGAAGCGCCACACGACGACGGCGGCCAGCGCGCCGACCGCGCTCAGCACCGCGGCGAGGACGATGATCAGGTTCCGGGAACGGCCCCGGCCGCCCGCTTCGCGCCGGGCGGCCCTCGT
>QHSB01000120.1 GCA_003220335.1 Candidatus Rokuibacteriota bacterium | reverse complement strand
ACGCGCCCGCCGCCGCCGCGCGGCGGCTCGCCCGGCGTTTCCTCGCCGTAGTAGTGCGTGTAGTAGTGCGTGTACGTGTAGCCCGAGACCTCGGTCTGCAGATCGTTGAGGACGACGCCCCAGACCTGGGCGCGCGCGCTCTCGAGGTGCGCCTTGGCGCGCTTGAGCACGAGGCGGCCGACCTTACCGGCCTGGTAGACGAGCAGCACGCCGTCGGCCTTGCCGGCCACGATGGCGGAGTCGGTCACGGGCAGGATCGGCGGCGTGTCGATGAGCACGATGTCGTACTCGGCGGCGACCGCGCGGAGGAACTCGGTCATGGCCGACGTGGAGAGGAGCTCCGATGGGTTGGCCGGGATGGGCCCCGCCTCGATGATGTGGAGGTTGTCGAGGCCGGGCGCGGACATGACGTCTTCCATCTCGAAGCGCCCCATGAGGATGTCGGCGACGCCGCGCACGCAGTCGCGCCACTGCGCGTTGCCGA
>QHSB01000119.1 GCA_003220335.1 Candidatus Rokuibacteriota bacterium | reverse complement strand
CCGCCGCATGTTGCCGCCGACGAGCAGCGTCTTCTGGCCGTTCTGCGCCATCGTCAGCGCGAGGTTGACGATGGTGGTCGTCTTGCCCTCCTGCAGCGTGGGGCTGGTGACGACGAGCACCTTGCCGCCGCGCTCCATGCGCTCGAACTGGATGTTCGTGCGCAGCGTGCGGTAGGCCTCGGCCACGGGCGACTTCGGATCGAAGTGGGTGATCAGCAGCGCGTGACTCTGGAGCGCGTCCGGCTCCACCTGGGCGAGTCCGGGCCGGCGCTCGATGAGGCGCTGCATCGTCTCGTGCGGGTCGATGTGCGGAATGATGCCGAGCACGCGCACGCCGAGGTACGACTCGACGTCCTCGATCGTCCCGATGGAGGTGTCGAGCGTCTCCTGCACGAAGGCCAGCACGAGCCCGAGCATGAGGCCGAGGAGCCCGCCCACCAGCATGGTGTTGAACGTCTCCGGGCCCGTGGGCGCGGTGGGGTCGGCGGCGGGCCGCACGATCGAGACCTCCTCGATGCCCTCCGACTCCTTGATGAGCGCCTCCTGGTGACGCGTCTTGAGCAGCGTCAGCAGATCGTCGTTCACCTTGGCGTCGCGCTGCAGCCGCTGGAGCGACAGCTCGGTGGCCGGCACCTCGCGGTTCTTCGCGAGCAGATCGCCCATCTGGCGGTTGAGGATCTCCTCGCGGGTGCGCAGCGCGGCCACCTGGGCGGCCACCTCGCGGCGCATCTCCGCGCGCACCTCGCGCAGCCGGTCGTCGATGGCCTGCAGCCGCGGGTGGCGGTCGGTCACCTCCAGGGCGAGGTTGGTGCGCTCGAGCATCAGCTCGCTCTGCGTCGAGGCCAGCTTCGCGAGATTCGGGTTGGTCGAGTCGACGTAGATGCGGTCGTCGTGCGCGGCGGCGCTGTTGCGGGCCAGGCGCGCCTGCATGCCCTCCAGCTCGATCCGCTGCTGGCGCGTCCGCTCGATGTCGCCGCGCACCTGGGTGAAGAGCGAGAGCAGCACGGTGGACTCGGCCCCGGGCGCGATGATGCGGTTAGCGTCGCGGAACGCCCAGACTTCCTCCTCGGCCCGCTTCACGCGCCCCTCGACCTCGCGCAGCTGAGCCTCGATGAACTTGCGCGCCTCGGTCACCCGCGAGTTGCGGTTGGCCTTGTTGTAGTCGCGGTAGACCCCGGCCACGGTGTTGGCGAGCTCCTTGGCCTCCCGCGGATTCGGGGAGGTGACGGCGATCTCGATGATGCTCGTGCTCGGCACGCGGCTGGCCTTGACCTTGCCCCCGAGGTTGTCGAGCGTCGCCTGGTAGGAGCGCGACTCGCGGACGGCCTCGCCGGTCGTCGTCTGCGGCAGCTTGCCCATCCGCCGCGCGACTTCTTCGAGCACGGGATAGCTCTTGATCAACGAGACCTGCGTCTCGATGTTGTCCGAGCCGTTGACGGCGAGGACCTCGACGAGCAGACCGGACAGCGTGGTGGACTGCTCGAACTTCACCGCGGCCGTCGCCGTGTACTGCGGCACCTTCTGCCGGGCGAACCAGAAGCTGGACCCCGCCACCAGGACCGTGCAGACGATGATGATCATCCGCCGGCGGCGGACGATCAGCCAGTAGTCCCGGAGGTTCATCTCGTACTGCGCCATGCCTAGGCCCTCACCGTCCGCCTTCGCCGACGGGGCCGGTGATGTACAGGAACGGCGCCTCGGAGAGGTCGAGCATCTTCGCGACGGCCAGGCGCTGGCCCTTGCCGTCGGCGAAGATCTCCACTTTCGGCCGCAGCGGATGGTTGCGGTTGACGGCGGTCACGCGCCCGACCTCGTCGGTGTTCAGGCGGACGACGGTGCCGGGCGGGAACACCGAGATCTCGGAGAGGAGCGCCTTGATCAGCGCCGACGGGAACTGGTCGTTGCGCGTCTTCACGATCTCGCGGATCGCCTCGTGGGGCCGCAGCCGCGACCGCGACGCGGGCGGCACCGTGAGCGCGGTGTACGTGTCGACGAGGGCGACGATCTTCGCATCCGGGTCGATGGTGGGGCCCTGCAGCGCCTGCGGGAAGCCCTGGCCCTGCTCGCGCTCGTGGTGCTCGAGGATCGTCTGCACGATGTGCTCGTCGGGCGGGCCCCAGCGGCGCACGATCTCGGCGGACTGCCGCGGGTGCGAGCGCCACAGGGCCAGCTCCTCGCCGGAGAGCGCGTCGACGCGGCGCAGGATCGAGTCCGGCATCTGCCAGAGGGCGACGTCGAACAGCGCGGCGGCCTGGCCGAGCGCGGTGAGCCGCACGCGGTCGTACCCGACGCCGCCGCCGATGCGCAGGGCCAGCACGCACACGCGCGCCTGGTGGAACGCGATGTAGTCGACCGCGGGCGGCGCGGCGGGATTGTTGGCGACCCAGAAGAGATCGGCCGAGCGCGCGAGCGCGGTGATGGCGCGATCCACCAGGGCCTGCAGCCGCGCCCACGGGAAGCCGCCGCCGCCCCGCAGCAGCCCGTGGACCTCGACGAGGAACTCCTGGATCTCGGCGAAGAGCGGCTCCGGGCGCTCGGCCGGCGCCTCGGGGATGCGCGGCTCCGGCGGCGGAACGGGCTCGCGCCGCTCGATGGGCTCGGTGCCGAGCGAGGCGAGCGACATGCGGCGCGTGGGCGTCACGTGCGGCGGCTCGGCCGACCGCTCCGGCGGAGCCGGCCGCTCGGGCGGCGGCGCGGGCGGCGACTCCCGCACGATCCCGCGCACCAGGTCGCTCATCCGCACCATCAGGCGACCCCGACCATGTCCTTGATGACCTCGGCCACGATCTTTTCGCCGACCTCCTTCACGCGCTTGGTGTAGCCGACGAGCAGCGCGACGTCGCAGAGGTTGTTGATCTCGCGCGGCGTGCCGCGCGTGAAGTCGAAGATCAGCTTGATCGCCTCTTCGGTGAAGATCGGCGTGGCGCGGTTGGCCATCTTCAGCCGATGCGACACATAGGCGGCCGTGTGCGTGTAGTCCAGCGTGTTGAGGTGGTACCGGATCGTGATGCGCTGGTCGAGGTGCTTGAGCCGCCGCACGCGCTCGCGCAGCTCGGGCGAGCCGATGAGGAGCAGCGTGACCAGGAAGCGGTCGTCCGTCTGGAAGTTCATCAGCAGGCGGACTTCCTCGAAGACGCCGTCGTCCGCGATGAGCTGCGCCTCGTCCACGATGATGACGGTGTCGCGCCCGTCGCGGTAGTTGCGGAAGAAGACGTCGTTGAGCAGGTGGAGCAGCTCGGACTTGCTCTTCTCCTTCGACTCGACGCCCAGCTGGTAAAGCGCCTCGCGCAGGAAGTCGGTGGCGTTCCAGCTCGGGTTGGTCAGCAGGCCGATCTCGTAGCGCTCGGCCTCCAGCCGCTGGATCAGCGCGCGCGAGAGCGTGGTCTTGCCGCAGCCGTACTCGCCGGTGAGCATCCCGCAGCCCTTCCGGTGGCGCACGGTGTACACGAGGCGGACGAGTGCCTCCTCGTGCTCCGGCGACAGATAGAAGAACTTCGGGTTCGGGGAGTTGTCGAAGGGCGGCTCGCTCAGCTCCCAGTAGGCTTCGTACATGGCCTACTTGTTCCCGTTCGTGAGTGGGCCGTTGAACAGGACGAAGATCCCCGTGTAGGCGGTGACCAGGCTCGCGACGAGCGTGGCGATGGTGACGTAGTCCTGCCACCACTTCACCGCGACCTCGGGCACCGTCATCACCGCGCCCGGCTCGAGCGGCGGTGCCTCCGCCATCGCGTAGGTGCGGCCGTTGCGGAAGGTCACCGTGGCGGCCTTGACCTTCGCGCGCGCGCTCGGGCCACCGGCCGCCGCGAGATACTCGCGCGGCGTGAGGTCGGGCCGGAAGTCCTGCGCGCCCGGGGTCTTCACCTCGCCCACGACGTAGACCTTGTCCTCGAACACCGGCAGCACCACGACGTCGCCGTTCTGGATCGGGATGTTCTGCGTCTCGTCTTTCTCGACGAGGAGCCGGTGCAGGTCGACGGGGATGCGCTGCGCGGGCCCGGCGTCCGAGCGGTCCACGAAGGCCAATCGCAGATCCGCGAAGGCGGCGACGCCGCCGGCCTTCACCACGACGTCACGCACCCGCTCGCCGCGGGCCAGCTCGAAGCGCTGGACGATCGTCGGTTTGCCCTGCGTCTGCGTCTTGCCGCTCTCGACGGAGCCGTTGAAGGCGCCGCGCACCTCGACCACGTCCTGGATGCTCGTGAGGGGCGGCACGTAGAGCGTGTCGCCGGCCCGCAGCGGAACGTCGGCGGCGGCGCTCACGGTGCGCAGGTCGAGCGACGTCGTTTCCTTGCGTCCGTCGGCGCCGACACGCGTGAGGCGCGCGTCGGAGCCCGCGCCGGCGACGGTGACGCCGCCCGTCAGCTCGAGCAGCTCGCGCAGCGAGCCGCCGGGCCCGAGCTCGTACTCGCCGGGGCGGCGCACGGCGCCGGTGAGGGTGACGGGGGCCACGCGCGGCGGCACGTTGATGCGCATGCCCTCCTGGACGAACGGGTTCTGCGTGATGTCGCCCTTGAGCTCGAAGAGCAGGAGGTCGATCTCCGTCGAGCGGCCGTCGCGCGCGACCAGCACGTGGCGCGCGCTGCCGCGCGGCGTGATGCCGCCCGTGGTGAGGATCACCTCGTGCAGCCGCTGGGTGGCCAGCACCTGCAGCGTGCCGGGCCGCTCCACCTCGCCCGAGACGACGACCTCGAACGAGCGCGGCGAGATCACGGCGATGCTCACGTCCGCGTAGCGGAAGATCGCGCGCGCGCGCGCGGTGATCGTGCGATTCGCCTCGAGAAGCGTCAGCCGCGCCACCCTGATCGTGCCGAGCGGCGGCAGCGCGACCGGCGATGCTGCGCGCCTGCTGGCCGAGGTACAGGTCGCCGCGGCCGGGGGCGAGCGGCGCGAAGGCGCCCGGCGTGCGCGGCGTCTGGGGTGTCGGCGGCGTCTGGGGCACCCCCGGCGGCGGAGCCCCGGGCGCGGGCTGTGCGACGGCGAGCGTGGGTGCCAGGAGACACACAACGAGAGCGAGGCTGATGGATTTGCGTGACAATCGCTTCACGGATTCGCTTGGACAGTTGGCGTCCAATACGACATTTTCCCTTTTTCGCTCAACGGGCGTCAAGGAAAAAGGTAGATTTTTTCATAGGTTTTGCAAGGTTTGAGGAAAAAAACGATGACGCCGCAGACCGTCCGTGCCGCGCTGGCCGCTTCGATTCTTTTCGCCTTTGCGGGCGCGAGTTTCGCCCTCTATGCCGGGCTCACTCGGTTGGGCGACGCGGGCAAGGCTGCGGCGCCGGCCCCGATCGCCACCGCGGACGCGCTCCAGGCGGCGTTCGTGAGCGTGGCCGAGCGCGTCCGGCCCGCCGTCGTGCATATCGGCACGCTGCAAGTCATGCGCGGCCGGCGGCCCCCGATGATCCCCGGCCCCAAGGCCGACGACCCGTTCTTCAAGGACTTTTTCGACCAGTTCTTTGGCCGCAGCGGCCCCGGCCGGCGCGAGGAGTTCCAGACGCCCGGCCTCGGCTCCGGCGTCATCGTGGACAGGCGGGGCTACGTGCTGACCAACTTCCACGTCGTGAAGGGCGCCGACGCGGTGACCGTGCGCCTGGCCGACAAGCAGGAGTTCCGCGGCCGCATCGTGGGCTCGGACTCCAAGACCGACATCGCGATCATCAAGTTCGACGCCCCCGCCGACGTGCGGGTGGCCACGCTGGGCAACTCCGACGCGCTGCGCGTCGGAGAGTGGGCGATCGCGATCGGCAATCCGTTCGGGCTCGACCAGACGGTCACCGTCGGCGTCGTGAGCGCGACGGGACGCGCCGACGTGGGCATCGCGACCTACGAGAACTTCATCCAGACCGACGCGTCGATCAACCCGGGCAACTCGGGCGGCCCGCTCGTGAACCTGCGCGGCGAGGTGATCGGGATCAACACCGCCATCGTCGCCACCGGCCAGGGCATCGGCTTCGCGATCCCCGCCAACATGGTCAAGCGCGTCACCGCGCAGCTGATCGACCGCGGGCGCGTGCAGCGCGGCTGGATCGGCGTCGCGCTCCAGCCGATGTCGGCCGAGCTCGCGCAGGCGATGGGGCTGTCGGACACCAGGGGCGCCATCGTCGCGCGCGTCTACCCGGGCAGTCCCGCGGAGACGGCCGGGCTCGCGCAGAACGACGTCATCGTGAGCTTCGACGGCGCGCCCGTCGAGGACTACCACCACCTGCAGCGGATGTCGTCCGAAGCCGAGGTCGGCCGCAAGGTGAAGGTCGACCTCGTCCGGCGCCGCGAGAAAAAGACCGTCGAGCTCAAGGTCGCCGAAGCCCCCGACACCGGCCCCAGCGCCGAGACCCGCCCGAAGTAAAGCCGGAACGATAGCAGCGCCGGGAACGGCCGTAGCGACGGAACGGTAGTAGCGGACGGTCAGTCGGGGATTAGCAGCAGCGCCCGAACCGTAGTAGCGCCGGAACGGCAGTAGCGGACTTGGGGGGTATGGGGGGCCATTTCGGGGCCCCCCATCTCTTTCATGCCTAGGCGACAAACGGAGGAATCGGCGGTATCTCCAGCTGCTGCGTCCGTACGTCCTTGACGCCCGGCACGCTGCGCGCGACCTCGACGGCGCGGTCCAGCGCGGCGGTCCCCTCCAGGGTGACGACGCCGTCCTGCGCCTCGACAGTGATGCGGTAGCGGCGCGTCTCGGCGTTGGTGGCCAGCGCCACCTGCACGCGTGAGGCGAGGGCGCGCGAGGCGACGATACGACGCCCCGAGTCCGTCGTCGTCATCTCGGGCCGGCGCACGGCGCCGGAGATCATCTCGACGACGGCGTCGTGGCTGAGCCGCTCGGTGTTGATGATCAGCTCGTACAGCATGGGGTCGTTGATGTCCACCTCGTACAGGTAGCGCATCCGGCCCGCCTTCTCGGTGTCGTCACGGCGCACGAAGTCGGCGGCCGCGCGCTGGTTCGGCGTCTCGCCGGTCATCGCCGCCACGCGCTTGATCCACTGCTTCACGCGGTGCTCGAACGGCGCGATCAGGCGCACGCGTAGCACGTGAGGCACGCCGCGCAGCAGCCACTGCCCGCCGCCGCGCATGAAGACGGCGTTGTCCAGCTCGGCCAGCTCCAGCAGCGTCGTCTGGAGCACGGTGATGTGGTGGCGCGTCTCGGCGTCGAAGCGCTCGAAGATCGTCGGCTTCGATTCGTCCAGGTGCGAGAGCCGCTCCTCGGCGAGGCCGTACCGCCGGCCGGCGTCCTGGAGCAGCTCCTGGTCGACGTACCGGTAGCCGCACTTCTGGCCGAGCGCCATGCCGATCTCGGGACCGCCGGCACCCATCTGGGTGGAGACGACGATGATAGCCATTGGGTCACCCCCGCCGATACTTGTCGCGGACGGCCGTGGGCGCGATCGCGATGCGCTTTCCGGCGACGTCCTCCAGGATATAGACCTCGTCCGTGAGCGAACCACTGGCGAAGACCTCGAAGACGTCGAGCGCGGCCTCGAGCGTGCTGTCGGGCCGCTCGGCCATCATCGCGTCCACCGCGGACACCGCGACTCTCGCCATGCCGTCCTCCGGGAAGTGGCGGCAAGAGTAGCCGACGCTCCCCGCGTCTGCAACGGCCGTTTCTACCCCGCGCGCCGGTCGGCCGCCCGGTCGACCGGCGGTGGCGCCGCCGGCGACAGCGGCGCGCGGTCAAAGGCGGGGACGAAGGAGTACGCCGGCCAGGGGCCCGTCGGCACCACGGCCACGCCGACCGCGCGGGAGGCCACCGGCGCGATGCGCGCCAGGAAGTCGGCCAGCTCGCCGCGCGGGAGCAGGAAGGCCACGGACGCCACGACGTTGCCCGCGGTCCCCGCGGGACGGTACCGCCACTGCGCGAGCGCCGCGCGCTCCACGATCTGATCGGCCAGTGCGTGCAGGCGCCGCTCGTCGGCGGCGTCGCGGGTGGCATTCGCGGGGGCCGCCGCCGCGGGCGCGGTGTCGAGCCGCAGGAGCTTGACGCTCATCTCCACGCAGCCGCGCACGCTGGCCAGCGCGCCGTCGAGGGCGGGCCGCTCGCGCGCCAGCCAGCCGTCGACGTCGGCGGCACGGAGCGCGGTGCCGTACCGGAACGGCACGAGCCCGTCGGCGTCGAGCGCGGAGGCGACGACCTCGTGGTGCAGGGCGAGCGTGGTGGGGCTGGCGGGTGGAACGACGGGGGTGGCGCTGGACAGGATCACGAGATTGGCGAGCGCGCGCCGCTCGACGCGCTCGCCAATGACGGGGGGCGGCGGCCGCCAGCCGCGCGGAAGGCCTTCGACGACGGCGTACAGGTACTGCAGCAGCATCCCCGCTCCTGCGCCCCCGCGACGGGGACGGCCGGGTTCGGTCGAGTGGCCCGAGGGTACGGAGGCCGCCGTCCGTCGTCAAGTGTCGTGTGCGATAATCACCGGGTCGTGCCGCTTCACCGTCTCAGCGCTGCCGTCGCCGTCGTGACGCTCGTGACGCTCGCCGGCCCGGCGCTGGCGGGACGTCTGGTACCGGCGTTTCCCGCGGAGGTTCCCTCGGCCGTCCGGGCGCGCCTCTCGCCCGTCGTCGACCGGGCGTCGCTCGCGACCCGCATCCAGGGCGAATCGTTCGTCGCGCGGCGCGACGTGTTCGAGTACCTCGTCGAGCACCCCGAGTTCGCTACCCACGTCACGCAGGCGCTCAGGGTCGCGCGTTATCGGATCTGGCGCACGCCCACCGGGCTGATGCTCGACGACGGCTGGGGCACGGTGGGCGCGCTGGAGGTCGTCTACGGGGCGCCGGGCGTGCGCGTGATGTACGCGAAGGGCGAGTTCCAGCAGACGGTCCTGCCGAACATCCGCGGCCAGGCCGTGGTGACGATCGACTGGACGGTAACGCCCGCGCCCGACGGCAAGAACCTCATCGCGCCGACGGTGGGCGCTTTCGTCAAGCTCGACAACCCCGTGCTGTCGGCCGCCAGCGTACTCGCGGGCTCGATCGCCGCCGCCAAGGCGGAGCAGGAGGCCTTGCGGCTCGTGCGCGTCTTCCAGAAGACGACGCGCGCGATCGACGAAAATCCCGCCGCCCTCCTCGAGGCCCTGCGGCATCGCCCGGGCACGCCGCGGCGTGAGCTGGAAGAGTTCGGCCGGCTCCTCAGCGTGCCCGCGGCAAGCGTGGCGCCGGCGGCGCGCTGACGCGCGCCAGCTCGGCGCGCGCCCGGACGAGCCGCGCCCGCGCGTCGGGATGCTCCGGACGCCTGGCGAGGAACTCGGCGGCGGCCACCGCGAGCCCGGCCCAGTCGCGCCGGCCCTCCAGCGCCTGCCAGAGATCGAAGTGGGCACGCGCCACCTCGACGTTGAGCGCGAGCGCGGCGCGCGCCGCCGTCTCCGCCTCCGCGTAGCGCCCGCCCGCCAGCAGCACGCCGGGCAGCGCGGCGCGGGCCGTCAGCGAATCCGGCTTCAGGCGGATCGCCTCGCGATACGCGTGCTCGGCGTCCGCGAGCCGTCCCTGCTCCGCACACATCTCGCCGAGGTCGCAGCGCGCGCGCACGTAGTCGGGCTTGAGCCGGATGGCGCGCGTGAACGCGGCTTCCGCCTCCGCGTGGCGCCCCTGCCAGTAGAGCGACACTCCGAGCCCCCGGTGGAGCGCGGGATGTTCGGCGACGGCGAGCGCCTCGCGGTAGGCCGCCTCCGCCTCCGCGTGGCGCCCCTGGCGGCCGAGGCCGAGCGCGAAGTTGGCGCGCGCGCGGACGTTGGTCGGTTCGACGCGCACGGCCTCGCGCAGGACGGCCTCCGCATCGGCGTGGCGGCCCTGGCGGCCGACCGCGACGCCGAGCTCGTAGAGCAGGTCGCCGTCGTCGGGACGCTGCGCGACCGCGCGGCGCAGTGCCGCCTCCGCCTCCGCGTAGCGGCCCAGCGCGCCGAGGGCCAGCCCGCGGCCGGCGTGCAGGTCGGCGTCGTCGGGACGCAGCCGCAGCGCGGCCTCGTAGACCTCGGCCTCCTCGGTCCAGCGTCCCCGGCGTCGCAGGCCGCCCGCGAGCGCGACGTGCGCGGCCACGAACGTCGGGCGCCGCTGGAGCGCCTCGCGCAGCGCGACCAGTCCCTCGTCGTGCCGTCCCTGACGCTCGAGGGCCACGCCGAGGTGATACCAGGCGCGCGCGTCGTCAGGCGCCACGCGCAATGCTTCGCGCAGCGCGTGCGCGGCCTCGCCGTAGTGGCGGCGGCGCCGCAGGTTGCGGCCGAGCGCCACGAGCACGCGCGCGTCGCCCGGGCGACGACGCGCCGCCTCGCGGTAGGCGGCCGACGCGTCGGCCAGCCGGCCGGCGCGATCGAGCGCGAGGGCCAGTCCGAGGTACGCGCGCGCCTCGCCGGGCGCGGCGCGGATCGCGTCGCGAAACGCCGCCGCCGCGTCGTCGAGCTGTCCCTGGTCGAGGAGCGCGCCGCCCAGCGCGAGCGCCGCGCGGGCCGGCGCCCGCGCGGCCGCCTCGCGAAGCGCGTCGGCGGCATCGGCCGGGCGGCGCTGCCGCCGGAGCACGCGCGCGAGCGTCTCGCGCGCGAGCGGGTCGTCGGGCCGCCGCGCGAGAGCGCCCCGCGCCGCCGCCTCGGCGCCGTCCCAGTCCTGCAGGCGCTCGAGCGCCCACGCGAGGTTGAGGTGGGCGCGTGCGTGGTCGGGGCGCAGGCGCAGCACGTCGCGGAACGCCGCCGCCGCCTCGCGATCGCGGCCCTGCTCGAACAGCACGCCGCCGAGCGCCTCGTGCACGGAGGCGGTGCCGGGCGCGCGCGCCACCGCGGCTCGCGCCTCGGTCTCGGCGTCGGCGGCGCGGCGCAGGCGGCGAAGGACGACGACGAGGTCGAGGCGGGCCGGCAGATCGTCGGGCCGCTCCGCGAGCGCCTCGAGGAGCGCGGCGGCCGCATCCGCGAACTGGCCGCGCCGCACTTGCGCGCGCGCACGGGCGCGCGACGACTCGAAGTCACTCATCGCCGTCGGCGCCGTCAGCGCCCGCGGCGCGGCCGATCGAAGATTGCGGCGACCATGTGATCGAGGTACCGGAAGTCGAACGGCTTGGGCACGTAGCCGAAGGCGCCCGTCTTCAGCGCGTCGGCGGCGAGGGCGATCTGCTCGTTGGCGGTGACCATGATCACCGGGATCGTCTCGTCGATCTTCTTGATGTCCTTGAGCACTTCGACACCATTCATCCGCGGCATGTTGATGTCGAGCAGGACGACGTCGGGACGCGCCCGCAGCACCGCCGTGAGCGCGTCGGTGCCGTTCGCCGCCGTCTCGATGTCGTAGCTCGGCTTGAAGTGCTCGCTCAGCACCTCGATGATCAGCGGCTCGTCGTCGACGAGCAGGATACGCTTGCGCGGCACCGTCGCCACGGCCGGATCGTAGCACGAACGGCACCGCGCCAGCGTCGGCGACGGGAACGCTCCCACCGATCCTGGCGCCGTGAGGTACCATGCCGCGTAGCAAGGAGATCCCGATGGCGTCCGCCGCCGAGCACGACGTGCCGATCCCGTACATCCAGCGCACGCGCGAGTATTACCTGAGGCTCGGCTATCCGGCGTATCGCTGGGCGCACTTCGCCGAGGTACCGTTCACCCCGCTCGCCCGGCCGCTGGCGCAGTCGCGGCTGGCCCTGATCACGACGGCCGCGCCGTACCAGCCGGGCGCGGGCGACCAGGGCCCGGGCGCGCCCTACAACGCCGCCGCCAAGTTCTACAAGGTGTATTCCGACTCGTCCGACGCGACGCCGGATCTCAGGATCTCGCACGTCGGCTACGATCGCGTTCACACCACGGCCGAAGACCCCAATACCTGGCTGCCCCTCGGGCAGCTGCGCGAGGCCGTGAAGTCGGGACGGATCGGCGCGCTCACGGCGCGATGCCACGGCGCGCCGACGAACCGCAGCCAGCGGGTGACGACAGAGACCGACGCGCCCGAGCTGTGGCGGCGGTGCCGCGAAGACGGCGCGGACGCCGTCCTGCTCGTCCCCAGCTGACCCGTCTGCCACCAGACCGTGAGTCTGGTCGCGCGGCACCTCGAGGCGCATGGCCTCCCGACCGTGATCATGGGCTGCGCCAAGGACATCGTGGAGCACTGCGGCGTGCCGCGGTTCCTCTTCAGCGACTTCCCGCTCGGCAACGCCGCCGGACGGCCGTTCGACGTCGAGTCGCAGGCGCTCACCCTCGAGCTCGCGCTGCGGGTGCTGGAGACGGCGCCGGCGGCGCGCACCACCGTGCAGTCGCCGCTGCGCTGGCGCGAGGACGCGTCGTGGAAGCTGGATTTCTCGAACCTCGACCGCATGACCCCCGAGCAGATCGCCGAGCGGCGCCGGGAGTTCGACGAGATCAAGGCCATCGCGAAGACGAAGCGCGACGAGGCATGACCAAACCCTTCGCCGGCGTCCGGATCCTCGACTTCACACGCTATCTCGCCGGCCCGTACGGCACGTACCAGCTGGGGCTCCTCGGCGCCGACGTCGTCAAGATCGAATCGCACGAAGGCGACGAGTCGCGCCATCTGCTCATCAGCAAGGAATGGGCGGACCGCAAGATGGCGTCCTCCTTCCTCGCGGTCAACGCCAACAAGCGCAGCGTCACCCTGGATCTGCGCAAGCCGCGCGCGGTCGAGATCGTCAAGCGGCTCGTGGGCGGCGCCGACGTCGTGTGGGAAAACTTCCGCCCCGGGGTCATGGAGCGGCTGGGGCTCGGCTACGAGACGCTCTCCGCCATCAACCCGCGGCTCATCTATTGCGCGGTCTCCGGCTTCGGCCACACGGGCCCGGAGCGCACGACGGCGGCCTTCGACGGCAAGCTGCAGGCGATGTCCGGGATCATGTCGATCACCGGCGAGCCCGCCGGCGGCCCGATGCGGGCGGGCTTCGCGATCTGCGACACCATCGGCGGCATGACAGCCGCGCTCGCGGTCGCGAGCGCGCTCTACCAGCGCACGCACACCGGCCGCGGGCAGTTCGTGGACGTCGCCATGCTGGACGCCGCGCTGGCCTTCATCCCGGGTCCGGTCTCCGAGTACACCGTCGCCGGCATCGAGCAACGGCAGATCGGCAACGGCTCGGTCAGCCGCAAGCCGACCGCGAGCCGCTTCCGTGCGGGCGACGGCTACATCGTCCTCGCCGTGCTGACCGAAAAGCAGTTCGCCGCCCTCATGCGCACGCTCGGCCGCGCCGACGCGCTGCAGGATCCGCGCTTCAAGGACTGGCGGTCGCGCACCGAAAACGAAGCCGCCCTGCGCGAGGTCATCGAGACGGCGCTGGCCAAGGACGATCCGAAGTCGTGGGAGGCGCGGCTGACCGCGGCCGACGTGCCGTGCGCCACCGTCTGGAAGATCGAGGAGATCACGCGACACCCGCAGCTCGGGCACCGCGACGTTCTGCAGACGATCGACTCGCGCTACGGCCCGATGCGCCTGGTGGGCGCGGGGTTCCGGCTCGCGCACGGCAGCCCTGGCATCGACCGCGAGCCGCCGACGCTCGGCGAGCACACCGACGAAATCCTCGCCGAAGCCGGATACGCGCCGGACGAGATCGAACGATTGCGGCGCGACGCGGTGGTCTGAGCAGCGTTCGCGGACTCGGCGGGATCGGCGCCAGCATCCGCGCCGAGGACACCGCGGCACGTCTGGCGGCGAACAGTCAGCGGGTTGACAGGCCGCCGTCCCGCTCCACGGCGCATTCTCAGATTTTGCGGGTCTCTGCGGCGACGCGAGCCTTGGCACCTCGCGTGCAGTCACCGGACGTCCAGGAAGACCCTCCCGACAAAGGCACACCCGTCGTGAGGCGGGGCCGCAAAGCCACGGGTCAGCGCAGCGCGCCTGCGCCTGACAGCCGAGCTACCGAAAGAGGGCGGAATTCCCTCCCGGGTTCTCGTGGTCTTCCCATTGAAGGCGGGGCGAAGCCCTGCCTTCGAGGAGGTCACGTATGAAGTCAGCCATAATTCTCTCCCTCGCGCTGGTCATCGCCGCGTTCGGCGTGGTGCCAGCCTTCGCCCAGAGCAGCGGAAGCTTCAACTTCAATGCGGACACCACCGCCTGCACCGACATCGGCGGGCTCCTCGGCGGCGGGACGAGCGTCACGTCGCTCAAGACGACGATGAAGGTGTCGAGCGGCAACGGGGTGGCACTGGTCATCAGGCCCTCCGCCGTGACCGGTCTCCTCACCAACGTGTCACTGTCCGGCAAGTTCGGTGATGCGATCACGACCGGGTTGGCACAGGCGGCGATCCAGTTCTCGGTGACCGTCACGCCGTTGAGCGGTCAGGCCGCTCCGAGGGTGATCCCCGGCGCGCCGGTCACGTACGACGACCGTTTCACGCAGATCAGCACGAACCTCTTCGGCCTCTTGGCCGCGTGCACCGACCTGGTGCCGTGCACGTTCGACTTCAACGAGACGACGCTCTCCGCCCACAGCTACGACTTCGTCGTGACGGGCTTGAGCTCGGGGAACTACGGGATTCTCGTGTCCTGGGCGCCGACCACGAACTTCACGGCGCCCAGCAAGGCGATGGCCTGTGTGGGGCCCGTCGTGGTCACCACCGAGCAGGTGAAGATGTTCAACCAGAGCATCGGGATCGCGTTCTAGCCGTTCACTCGTCCGCCGGGTCGGGTCTCGGCTCCAGCACAGCCCGAGGCCTGACCCGGCGCCTCCACGCCGCCACGGGCTGGCATCCTCAGTCAGGCCGTGGAGCCGACCCGCCGGCCAGCACGCGTTCGATCTCGCGCTCGAGTGTCTCCGGCGAACACGGCTTCATGCAGTAGCCCTCCGCGCCGGCCGCTCGCGCGGCACCTGCGAGGCCCTGCATCGCGTGACCCGACACGATGATGATAGGGATCTGTCGGGTGCGCTCGTCGGTCTTGAGTCGGCGCGTGGCCTCCACGCCATCCATCTTCGGCATCGCAAGGTCCATCACGATGACGTCGAACCGTTGCTGCTGGGCGAGCTCGATGGCTGTCTCGCCATCGAGCGCGACCGTGACGTGATAGCCGACGTGATTCAGATAGAAGGCATACAACTCCCGGCTATCTTCGATGTCGTCGACGACGAGGATTCGTCGACGACGCGCTACGGCGCCCTGAACGGAATCCGTGATCATGTCACGGGGTTCAGGTGGCGGCGGGGTCATCGGCGGCGAGTGTCCCAAGGCGAGCCGGCGTCCGCAAGGGCCGGGGCGAGAGGGGCTGCGAATGCAGGCCGCGGAGCAGGCTCGGAGCGCACGTGGTAGCAATGTGGTAATTAGACAAGCAGCGCTTGACCGCCACGCTCTAACCCGCCATCTTGAACGCCGCGAGCGCTGGCTCGAGAAAGCGGGAATAACCCCGGCGCTGTTCACTGCGTGTCCGTTGCCGTTGCCTTGAGCGTTCGTCGTGGCCGTGCCCACCGAGACCATGTTTGGGCAGTTACCGGGATCCTGTGCCAGGAAGATCTGATACGTCGCGTTGGGGATACCGCCCTTGATGGCGACCTCGATGCTGACGACGGAATCCTTCCCGGTCGCATCCGCAGGCCCATGCGTGTTCAGGATCACAAAGCCGAACTCCGTGAGAGTCGGGATCGCGCCGGTCTGGCACGTAAACACCGGGTTGTCGAACAGCGGTTCCTTTGCCGCCCCTTGCGGTGGCGGATCAGCCAGCTGCGCCGGCGGTAGCGTCAGGATCGATCCTCCCATTTGAAAGCCGAGGTCTGAGAGCCCATCGGCGCGTACCGCCGGCGCGGCTACGCTGGCGATTCCCACGACGAGACTGATGATGAGCAGCGATCTGATCTTCACGATGAACCTCCATCAACGGCGGATTGACGAACTCCTCGGAGCGTTCTGACGATCGACCCGAGGGCGAGATGGGCCAGGCAGGCCACTGAATAGATAGAACGCACCGGATCCCGGAAGACGTGACGATCCGAGAGCCAGCGGCCGCTTCCGCACGCGCGCAAATCCTGCACGACCCGTCCTCGTATCCGCTTGGTCAACGGCCCCTCCGGCGATCCGCACTATTCTGCGTCGCGACGGAAGCATCGCCGATGCCATCGGGAGACGTTCGCGACTGCGGTCTCTCGCACTTCAATAGGTGCCTGATGCACAATACCGTTCCGGCGGTGCCCGACACGACATCGCCGAATGGCGACGCCGCAGAACCGGGAGACTCCGTTAAAGCCTACAAACGTTTTTCACTCGGCTGTCGGGAGCTCCTGCGACGTGACGGTCCGGGCCGCGCGTCCGGCATGCAATCTTTGCGTGGCTCGACGAAAACGGTGCGCGGACCACGGTTCCTCGCGGTCATCCGGCCGGTGGACCGCGACGTAGATGTGTTCCATCAGTTGTTCTGAGTCAGTGCATCGCACCTGATTACGCGCGTCATTTCTCGCCACATTTTTCCTGAAAGGGGCGAACACAATGAAGCAGAACAGACGTCACGTGAACCATCGGCCGGCTGGCCCGTCGTCCGATGGCCCTACGCGCGCGGATTGCCCGATGGTGACCCCACCTACGTCGATCGCCTGTCCGCGCTCGGCAGGCCACTGGTGACCTGAGCATGACCGTTGTGTTAAGACAGCCAAGAAGCAAGAGACCAGACATGGCTGAGCTTCTATGGAGCCGGGGGCGGGAGTTGAACCCGCGACCTACTGATTACGAATCAGTTGCTCTGCCTCTGAGCTACCCCGGCGTGTCGTGGGCGACCGAACCGGCCTGATCGTACCATGCGCCCGCGACCCTCGCTCGTCGTCGTCGTGCTGGTGACCTCGCTGCTCGTCTATTCCGGCGTCGCGATCACGCGGCACTGGTGGCCCTCGGCGGTGGCCGCGCCGCTCGTCGCCGCGCTGCTGTGGCGCCGGCACCGGCGCGCGCGTTTCAGCGCGTACGTCTTCTTCTCCGTGCTGGCCGCGCGCGGCGCGATCACGCACGTGTGGGCCCTGCCCCTCTACGCGCTCGCCGCCGTCGGGCTGATGCAGACGTCGGCGGCACGCGTCGCGTGGCCGCGGCTGACGCCGGGACGCGCGCGCGATGATAGAATGCGCAGGCCATGAAGTTTCTCTGTCTCGACTGCGATCAGCCGATGAAGCTGCACTCGACCGAGGGGCCCGAGGAGGGCTCGCTCTCGGTCACGTTCCGCTGTCCCGAGTGCGGATTCCGCGTCGCGATGCTGACCAACCCGTTCGAGACTCAGATGGTGCGAAGCCTCGGCGTCAAAGTCGGCGGGCGCACCGTGCCCGCCGAGCCCTTCGAGACGCTGCGATCGACGATGGCCGGCGCGCGGCCGGACGCTTTCGAGGGGACCGGCGAGACGGGCGGCTCCTGTCCGTTCGCGGCCGCGCTCGGCGGCGCGGAGGCGGCGCCCCCGACCGCCGAGCCCGCGGCGGTGACGTGGGAGCCCGCGGCGGCCGCGCGGCTCGAGCGGATCCCCGGCTTCATCCGGCCCATGGCGAAGCGCTCGATCGAGAGGTTCGCCGCCGAGCACGGCCACGCCACCGTCACCGAACGCGTGATGGACGAGGCGCGCGCCGTCTTCGGCATGTGAGCCCGTGACCCGCGCCGACCTCGTCGTGCGGATGTCGCAGGCGGCCGGCTGGCCGCGAGCCTCCACCGAGCGCGCCTTCCGCGCCATGCTCGTGGCCGTGCGCGGCGCGCTCCGGCGCGGCGAGCCCGTCACGCTCGTCGGCTTCGGGACGTTCTCCGTCGCCCGCCGCCGTCCCCGCACGCTGCGCAATCCCAAGACGGGCCACGCCGTCATCGTGGCCGGCCGGACGCCTCGCTTCAAGCCTTCCGCCGAGCTCAAAGCGACCGTCCGCTGAGGTCGGCCACTGAGGTTTTGAGCGTCCGTTCGAGGGTTTTCGCTCTAGAATGGCCGTAGTGTTCCGCGCCGTGCTCGCAGCGCTCCTCTGCGTGGTCGCGCTCGTCATCCCGCCCCCCGCCGTCGCCGCCGACACCACCCGCGCCCCCAACTTCAGCGCCGAGGCCCTGCTGCTCGTCGACCCCGACGGGCGTGTCATCTACGCGAAGAACGCCGACAACGAGCGCGCCCCTGCGAGTCTGGTCAAGCTCATGACGCTGTACCTCGCCTGCGAGGACCTCGACGCCGGACGCGTCGACGTGGACGAGATCGTGAGCGTGAGTCGTCACGCCGCCACCGTCGGGCGCTACCGCATGGGACTGCGCACGGGCGAGGAGGTGCCGGTGCACGTGCTGCTCGAGGGCGTGGCCATCGCCTCGGCGAACGACGCGGCCAGCGCGCTCGCCGAGCGCCTCGGC
>QHSB01000217.1 GCA_003220335.1 Candidatus Rokuibacteriota bacterium | reverse complement strand
AGGCCGAGTCGCCCATCGCGCACCGGCACCGACACGGACGGCCCGACCAGCGCGCTGAGCACGTGAGCGCGGACGTGGTCGGCCGAGTCGTGGACGTACGCGCTCGTCTGCGGCACGAGACCGCGGAGCACGCTGAGGAAATCCTCGGCGATACCCGCTTCGTTGGTGAGGACGGTCAGGGCGCACGTGGTGTGCCGGGTGAAGAGGCTGCAGACGCCGTCGCCCATCGACGCCGCCAGCGCTGCGACGTCCGCGGTGATGTCGACGACCTGCTCGTGAGCCTTGCTCCCGACCGTGATGACGCTCACAGGGTCCTATGCTGCATCCAGTCCAACGATTTCGTCCAGCCCCGGTGCCCTCACGGCAGCGGCGGCGCCGGGCCGGCGCGGAGCACGCCGCGCAGCCAGTGGTACATCGCGAAGCACTCGAGCGCGAACGGCGGGAAGCCGAGATATCCGAGCACCGGCATCTCGAAGATCTTCACGTCGCCGAGATAGGGCACCGAGTAGGTCCACCTGGTCGCCGCCCAGTAGTTCCAGAACTCCCACAGCACGCCGCACACGAGGCCGGCGCCGAGGAGCGCCGCCAGCCGCGAGGCGTCGCCGCGGCCGAGATCGGCCAGCCACGACGGCCGACCGGCGCGCGCGTTGAGCGGCTCCAGCAGGAGCGCGAAGGCCATCCAGACCAGCGGCACCAGCCACGCCGAGACGACGACGAGCGGCAGCACGGCCGCCACGGCGCCCGCGGCGACCAGGGCGCGCAGCGTGCCGCGCGACAGCCGCCAAGGCTTCACGCGGACGCGGCGGAAGAGCGTGGCGCGCAGCACGGTCGCCGTGAGCAACAGCGCCGGGAAGATCGTCGCGAACGACCAGTCGTAGCCGACGCGGCGCAGGAAGAGATTCGGCTCGAGGCCGTGGTAGCGCCACCAGAGCCCCGCCGCGTCGGCGCCGCCGCGCCAGAAGCGTGGGGCGTTGTAGAGCTCGAACAGCCACCAGGCGCCGACCGAGGCCAGCGCGGCGAGCACGCCCTCGACGCGGTCGGTCGTGAAGTAGGAGCGTGCCGTCAGGCGCGCGGCCAGCGCGTCCACGAACAGCACGTAGCCGGTCCAGACGAGCGGGGTAAACCACCGCGCGGCGAGCGGCTGGCCGCCGAGCAGCGCGGCCTCGGCGGTGAGGACAACGGCGATGCCGACCCAGCCGTGGGGCTTCATCCGGCTACCCTATTCTGGAAGCAAACCACCCAATCGCCCTCGGCAATTTCTGCGCGACCATCATCGCTCTCCGCTACTGAACGCCGTGGCACGCAGGTTGAACGCCAAGGACGCGTCGTACCTTTCGGTGTTGGAGGCAACACATGCCACGCATGGTCGCCATTGTCCTCGTCGCCGGCTTGCTCACGAGTGCGTGCGGCACCACGAGCAGACAGGTCCAGCCGACCGCCGCCGATCTTCAGACCATCCGGGCTCCTCGGCTACGCGATCGGCGGCGGGTTCTCGTCCGACAACCCCGAGTCGCGAGACAAGCAGACCGCCCGGACGCTCGCCGTTCACCTGAACGGCTTCAGCCCCCATCGCGTGTTTGCCGATGCATTCGCCCGGGCACTGCAGGACAGCGGCCGGGTCGCCGACGTGATCGTGCTGGACAAGGACCCCGGCTCCGACGCTCGCTTCGACGCCGTCGCCGAGTTCCGCATCGAGGAGTGGGGCATTCGCCGGGCCGTCGCCGACGACAACAGCCGGCTCGCCGGATTCCTCAAGCTCAAGGCCCGCGTCGCGAAGACGACGAACGACGATCCATTGTGGCGCGAGTGGGACACCGTACTCGGCCAGGGCCGCTACGACCTCGCCACGTACCGCGACGACGGCGAGACGCTCCGCAAGGAGCTGCGCGAGGTGGCGACGGACGCCGGCCAGCGCATGGCAACGCGACTGCTCTACCCGAAGGAGACGCCAAAATGAAGCCGATGCTCCGCCGCGTGCTGGTCGTGCTGTGTGTGCTGATTCTGACTGGCTGCGCTTTCACCAAGTCACAATCGGAGGGAGGCTCAGAATTTTCTGCTCAAACGAGTGAAGTCTCACCCGAAGGACTACAAGGCGTATTACCTTCTCGCCTACCTGTACGAATATAACGATGATCATCGGCGCTATGGCCCAGGGTTCGACATGCCGCGAGCGATCGAGCTTTACCAGAAGTCGCTGGCTCTGAAGGAAGACTCCGTGTGGAATCACGTCAATCTCGGCTGGCTGTATCGTCTTGCGGGTCGCACTGATGAGGCGATCGGCCATTTCGAGCGGGCCCAGATGCTCGATTCGCGCAATGCTCTGACGGCTGCGGACTTAGCGTTCGCATATCTCGATAAAGCCATGCTCGACCGCGCACGCGATGTCTATGAGGTCTTTCTGCGGGGCGTCGAGAAACTGCCTGATTCACTGCGCTTCAAGACTTTCGACGATCTGTTGCTGGCGTATCAACCGCCGCCGACGAAAACGCCGTGAGGTACAGGGCGATGAAGACGATTCGAGTCCCGTTGCTGGTTTGCGTCCTCTTGCTTGTGGCGGCATGCTCGTCGGTGGGCAGCCTGGGCATCGTCACGAAGAGCACGGCCGATCCCGCCTCGATTCTCAGGTCCGGCCGCACCTATCAAGAACTCGGGCCCGCCGAAGGCCAGGCCTGTCGCTTCTTCATCATCGCGATCGTTCCCTTCGGAGACTCCACGTTCTCGACCGCCGTCGAGAGAGCGTTGGCAGAAAAAGGCGGCGACGCGTTGATCAATGTGACGACATCGAGCAGCCTGTACGGCTTCATTCCCGTCTACAACATTCTGAGCTTTACCTGTACGACGGTGAAGGGAATCGCCGTGAAGTTCCAATGAGTCAGCGCATCTTGCCGAGGTCGAGGGCGAAGGTGCTCACGTTGCGGCCGTCGCCGTCGGCGACGATCAGGGAGGCCCTGGCGCGGCCGTCGAGGTCAGCCGTCGGAAAGCCGTACACGCAGCGCGCGAGGTAGCGGCCGTTCTCCTGGCGATGGGCCGTGCGCTCGTTCTGCACGAAGCTCGCCTTGATCTCGCGATCACCGACGACGAGCCGGGGCGTGTAGAGACGCGCAAAGCCCTCCGTGCCGCCGTGCAGCTCCACCCACACGACCAGCCGGTCCCGGTTCTCCCGGAGGATCTTCTCGGGTTCGCCGGGCTTGAGCGGCTTGCCGTTGAACGTCGCGTGCCGCGCGGCGACCACGAGGCGGTGGAACGGCGTCACCACGCTGAGGGAGTCGCCGCTGTCGTTCTTCACGCGCCACTCGGCGTCGAAGGCCTCGTCGTTGACGCTCCTCTCGCCCACGCGCGTGGCCTCCTGACGCCCCTTCTCGTCGAGCGTCAGCGCGGCGCCCGCGGCCACGGCCGGCCGCAGGGCCAGCTCTCCTCCCAGGGGGAGGATCAAGGCCAGCGCGGCCAGCGCGCGCCTCACGGCTTGGGCGCGCCGACCACCACGCGGTTGAAGCCGTCCGGCGCGAAGAACTTCGCCGCCACGCGTTGCACGTCGGCGGCGGTCACCTTCGCCACACGCTCTTTGTAGCGGTCGGCATAGTCGAGACCCAGCCCCTGCTCCTCGATGGCCACGACGAAGTCGGCGACCTTCGACGAGGTGTCCAGGCGCAGCGGGAAGCTGCCGATCAGGTATTCCTTGGCCAGCTTGAGCTCGCGCTCGGTGACCGGCTCGCGGGTCATCCGCACCAGCTCCTCGCGCACGATGTCGAGGACCTTGGGGACCTCGGCCGTCCGCGTCTGCGCGGAGACGTTGAACGAGGCCCCGTACTTTCCGGGACTGACGTAGGCATAGACGGCGTAGGCGAGCCCCCCCTCCTCGCGCACGCGCGAGTAGAGCCGCGAGGCCGAGCCGCCGCCCAGCACGTACGAGGCGACCGCGAGCGGGAAGTAGTCGGGATCGGTCTGTCGGATGGCCTGGCGACCGAGGAGGATCGTCGCCTGTGTGAGGTCCTTCTCGATCGTCTCGCTCTGCGGCGGTCCTTCGGCGGCGGCCGGCGGCACGCTCGCGGGCGGCTCCGCCGGGGGCTTCCAGCCGCCGAAGCGCGCCAGCACCTCACGGCGCGCGTCGTCGACGGTGATGGCGCCGACGACCGTGATGATGGTCGTGTCGGGGCGGACGTTCGCGCCGTGGAAGCGCGCCACGTCGTCGCGCGTGAGCTTGCCGACCGACTCGATCGTCCCCTCCACCGGCCTGCCGTACGGATGGTTCGGAAAGACGAGGCGCGCCAGCGCGCGGTTCCCCACCGTGCCCGGATCCTCCTCCGAGCGCTTGATGGCCGCCTGGATCTGCGCCACCTTTCGCTTCACCTCGTCGGGCGGAAAGGTCGGCGTCAGCAGCACCTCGGCTAACAGATCCAGCCCGAGCGCGAGGTCCTTCTTGAGCACCGCCAGCGAGGCGCTGAGGCCGTCGCGCCCGGCGCCGGCGGAGAGGCTGCCGCCGACGAACTCGATCGCGCTGTCGAGCTCGGGCCCCGTGTGCTTGGCGGTGCCGCGCGTGAGCAGCGTGCCGGTGAGATTCGCCAGCCCGGCGCGGTCGGGCGGGTCGAGGACGGCGCCCGCGTGGGCGAACGTGCGCACGACGATGATGGG
>QHSB01000216.1 GCA_003220335.1 Candidatus Rokuibacteriota bacterium | reverse complement strand
CTCCGACCCGCGTCGCGTGATGGCCGAGCTGTTCGGCCGCGTCGACGGGCTCAGCAAGGGCAAGGGCGGCTCGATGCACCTGTTCGACAAGGAGCACAACTTCCTCGGCGGTCACGCCATCGTCGGCGCCCACCTGCCGATCGCCGCCGGCGTGGGCTTCGCGATCAAGTACCGCGGGGGGGACCAGGTGATCGTGTGCTACTTCGGCGATGGCGCGGTGCCCGAGGGCGAGTTCCACGAGGCCCTGAACCTCGCGGCCCTCTGGAAGCTGCCCGTCATCTGGCTCTGCGAGAACAACCGCTACGCGATGGGCACCTCGCTGGAGCGCGCGCTGGCCCAGACGGAGATCTGGAAGTTCGGCGAGACGTACGGCATCCCGTCCGAGCCGGTGGACGGCATGGACGTCATGGCCGTGCGTGACGCCGTGGGGCGCGCGGTCGAGCGCGCGCGGCGCGACAAGACGCCGGCGCTGCTCGAGGTGCGCACGTACCGCTTCCGCGGTCACAGCATGCGGGATCCGGCCGGGGCCGTGTACCGCACCAAGGAGGAGGTCGAGCGCGAGAAGCTGCGCGACCCGATCGTCCTCTTCCGCGACCGCGCCCTCAAGGCCGGGGTGCTCTCGGACGACGACGTCAAGAAGATCGAGAAGGACGTCAACGACCTCGTGGACGAGGCGGTGGCGTTCGCCGATGCCTCGCCGGAGCCGCCGGCGTCCGAGCTCTTCACCGACATCTTCAAGGAGAGCGCCTGAATGGCGGTGATGACGTATCGCGAGGCCCTGAACCTCGCGCTGCGGGAGGAGCTCAAGCGCGATCCCGACGTCTTCGTCATCGGCGAGGAGGTCGGCCTCTACGAGGGCGCCTACAAGGTCACCCAGGGTCTGCTCAAGGAGTTCGGGCCCAAGCGGATCGTCGACACGCCGATCGCGGAGTCGGGCTTCACCGGCGTCGGCATCGGCGCGGCCATGGTGGGGCTGCGTCCCGTGGTCGAGATGATGACCTTCAACTTCGCGCTGCTTGCCCTGGACCAGATCGTCAACTCGGCCGCGAAGCTGAACTACATGTCGGGCGGCCAGTACAACGTGCCGATCGTGATCCGCGGACCGGGCGGCCCCGCGCACCAGCTCGCCGCGCAGCACTCGCAGTCGATGGAGGTGTACTTCTACCACGTGCCGGGGCTGAAGGTCGTGCGCCCCTCCACGCCGATGGACGCCAAGGGCCTGTTGAAGTCGGCCATCCGCGACGACAATCCGGTCATCTTCATCGAGTCCGAGACGCTCTACAACGTGAAGGGCGAGGTGCCGGAGGACCCGGACTTCACCATTCCCCTCGGCCAGGCGATCGTGCGGCGCGAGGGCACCGACGTCACCGTCGTCGCGTACATGGGCATGATGTATCGCGCGATGGAGGCCGCGGAGGAGCTGGCGAAAGAGGGCATCTCGGTGGAGATCGTGGACCCTCGGACGCTTCAACCGCTCGATACCCAGACGATCATCGGGTCGGTCCGTAAGACCCATCGCGCGGTCGTGGTCGAGGCCGGCGCCGGCTTCGCGGGCATGGGCTCGGAGATCGCCACCGAGATCACCGAGGAGGCCTTCGATGACCTCGACGCGCCCGTGCTGCGGGTCACCGGCGCGCAGGCGCCGATGCCGTACGCGCGCAACCTCGAGCGCTTGAAGACGCCGACCAAAGAGAAGATCGCGGACGCGATCCGGCGTGTCTGCTACGCCAACGGGAGCCGCTGACATGGCCGTGACCAAGGTGGTGATGCCGAAGCTGTCGGAGCAGATGGAGAGCGGCAAGGTCATCAAGTGGCTCAAGAAGGAAGGCGACCGCGTGCAGAGCGGCGACATTCTCGCCGAGGTCGAGACCGACAAGGCCGACGTCGAGATGGAGGCGTTCGGCGCCGGGGTGCTGCGCAAGATCCTCGTGTCGGCGGGCAGCACGGTGCCGGTGGGTTCGCTCATCGGCGTCATCGCCGAGGCGAACGACGACATCAATTCCGTCGTCGGGCAGGCGGGCGGCGGCGCGCCCGCGGCCGAAGGTGGCGCGAAGCCGGCGAGCGAGGCGAAGGCGCCGAGCGACGCAGCGGCGCCGAGCGGTGCCAAGCCCGACATGGCCGACCGGCCGGCAGCGGTGCCGCCGCAGCCCAGGAGCGAGGACCCGGCGGCGCGCAAGCCGGCGCCGTCGAAAGGCCCCGAGGCGCCGGGGAGCCAGCGCGTGCAGGACGTGGTCGCCCAGCAGCCCCGAACCCTCCAAACTCTCCCGAGCGGTGACGGCGGGCGCGTGAAGGCCTCGCCGCTCGCCAGGAAGATCGCCGCGCAGTCGGGCGTCGATCTCAAGCTCATCCAGGGCAGCGGGCCCGGAGGCCGCATCGTCCGCCGTGACGTCGAGGCCGCGTCCACCGCGCCGGCGGCGGCCGCGGCGGCGGCGCCCGTGCTGCGTCCGGTGACGCCGTCCGTCACGGGCCCCGAGTACGAGGACGTGGCGCTGAGCCCGATGCGGGCGGCCATCGCCAAGCGGATGCCGCTGAGCAAGGCGCCGGTCCCGCACTTCTACGTGACGTCGGAAGTCGCGATGGACCGCGGGTGGGAGCTGCGCGAGGAGCTGAACGGTCTCGAGGGCCAGCCGAAGATCTCGGTCAACGATCTGATCATCCGCGCGTGCGCGCTCACGCTGCTGAGTCACCCGGGGGTCAACGCGTCGTTCCAGGGCGACAGGATCCGCGTCTTCCACCGCGTGCACATGGGCATCGCGGTCGCGCTCGACGAGGGGCTCATCACGCCCGTCCTGCGCGACGTGCACGCCAAGCCGCTTGCCCAGATCGCCGTCGAGGCGCGCGACCTCGCCGAGCGTGCGCGGCAGCGCAAGCTGCGCGCGCCGGAGCTGTCGGGCGCGACCTTCTCGATCTCGAACCTCGGCATGTTCGACGTGCGCGACTTCTCGGCCATCATCAACCCGCCCGAGGGTGCGATCCTGGCCGTGGGCTCCGTGCGCCGCGTGCCCGTGGTCACCGACGACGGCCTCGGCGTCGGCCGCCGCATGGCGCTGACGCTCTCGTGCGACCACCGCGTGATGGACGGCGCCATGGGTGCGAAGTTCCTCCAGGACGTCAAGCGGCTGATCGAAGAACCGCTGCGGCTTCTGGTATGACGACCATCGTCCGCCCGAACGTCGGGCCCCGGAGCCCTGCGAAGGGGCCCCGACGGTGAATCAGTATGACGTCGTCGTCGTCGGCACCGGACCCGGTGGCTACGTCTCGGCGATCCGCGCCGCGCAGCTCGGCTTGTCGGTGGCGACGGTCGAGGACGATCGCCCGGGCGGCGTCTGCCTGAACTGGGGCTGCATCCCGACCAAGGCGCTGCTGCGCAACGCCGAGATCGTGCAGCTGTTCGAGAAGGCCGAGACGTTCGGCATCACGGTGCAGGGGATGAAGGCCGACTACGCGGCGGCCGTTCAGCGCAGCCGCAGCGTGGCCGACCGCATGGCCAAGGGCGTGGAGTTCCTCTTCCGCAAGAACAAGATCACGCTCTTTCCCGGCACCGGCTCGCTCAAGGGAAAGAACGTCGTCGAGGTGCGTGGCAAGGACGGGCCGACCACGCTGGAGGCCGGTCGCGCCGTCATCCTGGCCACCGGGTCCGAGCCCAAGTCGCTCTCCGGTGTGGCCATCGACGAGAAGACCGTGATCTCCTCGAATGGCGCCGTCCGCAACGAGGCGAAGCCCAAGTCCATCGTGGTCATCGGCGCCGGCGCCGTCGGCGTGGAGTTCGCCGACGTGTACCGCTCGTACGGCGTGGAGGTCACGCTGCTCGAGGCGCTGCCGCGGATCGTGCCGATCGAGGACGAGGAGGTCAGCACGCAGCTCACCCGCAGCCTCTCGCGCCGAGGCATCACGATCAAGACGGGCGTCAAGGTGAGCTCGGTGAAGCCGCTGGCCGGCGGTGTAGTGATCGAGACCGATGGCGGCCGGTTCGAGGCGCAGCAGGTGCTGATGGCCGTCGGCCGCGCCGCGCGCACGAAGGGCGTCGGCCTCGAGGCGCTCGGGGTGGCGATGGAGCGCGGCTTCGTCAAGGTCTCGCCGACCATGGAGACCTCCGTGAAGGGCGTCTACGCCATCGGCGACATGGCGGGCGTGCCGCTGCTCGCCCACAAGGCGATGGCCGAGGGCGTGGTGGCCGCGGAGGCGATCGCCGGCAAGAGTCCGCGCCCCGTGGACTACGGCAACGTGCCGTCGTGCACCTACTGCCGTCCGCAGGTCGCGTCGATCGGCCTTACCGAGGCGAAGGCAAAGGAGGGCGGGCGCGAGGTCGCCGTCGGCAAGTTCCCGTTCACGGCCAACGGCAAGGCGGTGGCGCTGGGCGAGACCGAGGGCTTCGTCAAGGTGATCGCCGACAAGAAGACGGGCGAGATCCTCGGCGTGCACATCATCGGCCCCGAGGCGACGGAGATCATCCACGAGTTCGCGGTGGGCCGCACGCTCGAAGCCACCGTCGACGAGATCATGCACACGATCCACGCGCATCCGACGCTGTCCGAGGCCGCGCTCGAGGCCACCCTGGCCGCGCTCGGCCACGCGATCCACATCTAGTTTAGTTCAGGCTCCCAGATCGTCTAACGCCTGCGTCCGGGCGCGCCGCCGAGGGGAGTGCGATGCTGATCCAGCCGATCGACTACTTCCTGGTGGCGTGGTTCGCCGTCGCCATCATCTCCACGATGTGGGTGGGCTGGGATCAGTGCAGGAACAACCCCGAGCCGGCCGTGATGAAGTGGGGTTTCATTCTCGTGACGCTCTACATGGGGCCGCTCGGCCTCCTGCTCTACGTCCTCGCCGACAAGGAGCCGAGGCCGGGGACCCACGAGCAATTCACGGCGCCCCTGTGGAAGCAGGGCGTCGGCAGCACGATCCACTGCGTCGCCGGCGACGCGACCGGCATCATCCTGGCCGCTGCCATCACCGCCGCCCTGGGGCTGCCGATGCGGATCGACCTGATCGTCGAGTACCTCGCCGGCTTCGCGTGCGGCCTCTTCATCTTCCAGTCGCTCTTCATGAAGGCGATGATGGGCGGGAGTTACCGGGACAACGTTCGCAAGACGTTCCTTCCAGAGCTCATCAGCATGAACGCGATGATGGCCGGCATGGCGCCCGTCATGAGCTTCCTCATGATGGGCCGCGACATGCGCGCGATGGTCCCCACGGAGCTGCTCTTCTGGGGCGTCATGTCGCTCGGCGTGATCGCGGGCTTCGCCGTCGCGTATCCGGTGAACGTCTGGATGGTCAAGCGCAACCTGAAGCACGGGCTGATGACGGAGCGGGCGCCGGGCTCCCGGTTCGACCTCCAGCACGCCCATTCCGGGCATGGGCAACACGGCCAAGGTGCGGAACACCACGAGATGACGACAGACGCCACGCGCCCGCAGCTGGCGGCCGTCACGGGCGTGACGTCCTTGATGCTGCTCGCCGGCCTCGTCGTGCCCGGGTTCTACGTCAACCTTTCGCTGAGCGCGCACGACGTGGGCGGCAGCATCATGCCGCGCGGCATGATCATGGGTTTCGACACGCCGGCCGCCGCCATGCGTGACATGGCCGCCATCCATCCCCGTCACGTATCGTTCCACGCCGCGCCCGACGCTCGCGGGGATCAAGCGTTGGCTCCACGGATCGAGAACGGCACGAAGGTGTTCGACATCGAGGCCGCGGTCATTCGCTGGCACATCCTCGATGACGTCCATGTGGACGCCTACGCGTTCAATCGTCAGATCCCAGGACCGCGCCTGCGTCTCGTCGAGGGAGATCGAGTGCGTATCAACGTCCGGAATCTGCTGCCGGAGTCGACGACGGTTC
>QHSB01000118.1 GCA_003220335.1 Candidatus Rokuibacteriota bacterium | reverse complement strand
AACTGGGCCGGAACTCGTGGATCGCCGCTGACGCCCCACAGGACAACCTTGCGGGATGCTCCACGAGGCTCACGTAGAGGGCGGCGCCGCCGAACAGACCGGCCGCGAGCGTCGCGACCCAGCCGAACAGCGTCGCCAACGCGGCGGGCTACACGACCCCGGCCACGGCCAGCACGCGGCGCATCCGCTCGGCCGCGTGGTCCGGGTCACGCAGGAGCGCGGCCTTGTCCATCAGCACGAACTGCTCGGCGAGGTGCGGGATCGAGCGCGCGCTCTCCAGGCCCCCGACCATCCGGAAGTGCGACTGGTGGCCGTTGAGGTACGCGGCGAAGACGACGCCCGTCTTGTAGAAGCGTGTGGGCGCGCCGAAGACGTGGCGCGAAAGCGCCAGGGTGGGCCCCAGCACGCGCGAAAACTCCCCGCGGTCGTCGCGGTCGAGGGCGTGCAGGGCGGCGGATGCGG
>QHSB01000117.1 GCA_003220335.1 Candidatus Rokuibacteriota bacterium | reverse complement strand
GAGATCTTCACGCCGTCGATCTTCGCGGCATAGTCGCTCACGATGGCGAGCAGGGTCTCCGTCGCGCGGTCCAGGTCGTGCGAGCCCCAGTAGCCGGCGAGCGCGGGATCGAACATGTCGCCGAGCCAGTGGATGATCACCGGTGCCTCGACCTGCCCGAGGATGCGGCCGTAGACCTTCACGTAGTCGTCGGCCCCCTTGGCGCACGCGGCCAGCGCGCGGCTGGCCATGAGGATGATGCGGCCGCCGACCGACTCGATGAACCCGCACGATTCCTCGTATGCCGCCTCGACGTCGGCGATCGTCACGCGCGGGCCGGGCTGCAGGTCGTCGGTGCCGGCGCCGGAGGCGATCACGGCGCCGGGCACCGTTCTGGCTTCGGCCACCGACCGCTTGATCAGCTCCTTCGCCGACGACCACGGAAAGCCCATGCCCCGCTGCGAGGTGTCCATCGCCTCCGCGACGGCGAGCCCGAGCGACCATACGTGGCGCCGGAAGGCCAGCGTGGCGTCCCAGTCGAGCGCAACGTCCAGCGTTGGATCGATGCGCGCGAGCGGATCGGCGACGACGTGCACGGCGGCCATGCCGATGCGGCTCTCGATCGGCCCGGGCGCGCCCGTGATCGGCGCCTGCCCCGTCAGCGTGTAGCGGGCGAGCGTTCCGTCGGCACGCGGCAGGGTCAGGCTCGGCGGCATGGCGACAGTGTAACAAACCGTTCGCCGCGCTAAACTCCCGCCGTGAGCGCCGAGCGCCGTCGCGAGCCGCGGGTGATCGTGACCGACACGGCCGACCCGCGTGTCGAGAAGGTCGTGGGGGAAGGCCTGCGCCGCTACAACGCAGAGCAGTCGGGCATCGATGACAGCCGGCCGCTGGCCGTCGTCGTCTCGGATCCCGACACGAATGAAGTCCTCGGCGGCATCACGGGCCGCACGTCGCTCGGCCTGCTGTTCATCGACCTCGTCTTTCTCCCCGACGAGCTACGCGGCGGCGGCCTGGGCAGCCGCATCTTGAACCTCGCGGAGGACGAGGGGCGACGACGTGGCTGCCGCGCGGCGATGCTCTACACCATCAGCTTCCAGGCGCCGCGGTTCTACGAGCGTCACGGCTGGCGCGTCTTCGGCAAGATCGCGTGCGATCCACCGGGCACGAGCCGGATCTTCATGACGAAGGCTCTGTGATAAGGTGAGCGCTCCTCAGCGACTCATCAAGGAGGCCGGCATGGCAGCCAAGGCGACCGACAAGACCCGGACGAAGTTCCTCCTGGACGAGAAGGACATTCCGACGAAGTGGTACAACATCCAGGCCGACTTCAAGTCGCCCGCGCCGCCCGTCCTGCACCCGGGCACCGGCCAACCGATCGGGCCGCAAGACCTCGCGCCGCTCTTCCCGATGGAGCTGATCAAGCAGGAGGTCAGCCGGGCGCGCTGGATCGAGATCCCCGACGAGGTGCGCGACATCTTGAAGCTGTGGCGCCCGTCGCCGCTCTTCCGCGCGCGCCGGCTCGAGAAAGCGCTCGGGACGCCCGCGCGCATCTACTACAAGTACGAAGGCGTGAGCCCCGCGGGCAGCCACAAGCCCAACACCGCCGTCGCGCAGGCCTACTACAACAAGAAGGAGAAGGTCACGCGGCTCTCGACGGAGACCGGCGCCGGCCAGTGGGGCTCGGCGCTGTCGCTCGCGTGCCAGCTCTTCGGACTGCAGTGCAAGGTCTACATGGTGAAGGTGTCGTACCAGCAAAAGCCGTATCGCCGGATCATGATGGAGACCTGGGGCGCCCAGGTCGTCGCCAGCCCGAGTCCCGATACCCAGGCCGGCAAGAAGATCCTCGAGCAGGATCCGAACTCGCCCGGCTCGCTCGGCATCGCGATCAGCGAGGCGGTGGAAGACGCCGCTACGCGTGAGGACACCAAGTACTCGCTCGGCAGCGTGCTCAACCACGTGCTGATGCACCAGACCATCATCGGCCAGGAGGCGAAGAAGCAGCTGGAGAAGGCCGACGACGAGGCGGACATCGTCATCGGCTGCGCGGGCGGCGGCTCCAACTTCGCCGGGCTCTCCTTCCCGTTCGCCGCCGACAAGCTCACCGGCAAGCGCACGAAGACGCGCATCATCGCGGTGGAGCCGACCGCGTGCCCGAGCCTCACCAAGGGCAAGTACACCTACGACTTCGGCGACACCGTCGGGCTGACCCCGCTCGTGAAGATGCACACCCTCGGCCACGGCTTCGTGCCGGCGCCGCTGCACGCGGGCGGGCTGCGCTACCACGGCATGGCGCCGCTCGTCTGCAAGCTCTACGACGAGGGCGTGATCGAGGCGATGGCGGTGCCGCAGATCGCGACGTTCCAGGCGGCGATGCAGTTCGCGCGCAGCGAGGGCATCATCCCGGCGCCGGAGGCCGCTCACGCGATCAGAGTCGCGATCGATGAGGCGCTCCGCTGCAAGAAAGAAGGCAAGCGCCGGGCGATCCTGTTCAACCTCTCCGGCCACGGCCACTTCGACCTCGGCGCCTACGAGGCGTTCCTGGCCGGCAAGCTCCAGGACTACGAGTACCCGGCGGCGAAGATCGAGGAGGCGCTGCGCGGCGTGCCGCAGCTCAAGGCGTGAGCGCGATGCTGTGGCGACGCGAGTTCCTCAAGACCGGTGTCGCCGGCGGTGTCCTCCTCGCCACGCCGGCTCTCGTACGGGCGCAGGCCGCCAAGGGCAAGGTGCGCTTCGCATATCTCCAGCTGGGCTGGGCGGGGCCCGAGATCATCCACAAGGAGGACCTGCTCGCCAAGCACGGCTGGCAGGCGGAGTACTCCGTCGTGCCCGGCTCGCCCGTGCCGCTGCTGAACCAGCTCACCAGCAAGAACGTGGACGCGATCGACATGTCGTTCGCGCTCGCGGCCAAGGCGTTCGAGGACGGCGCGCCGGTGAAGGTGACCGGCGTGGCCACGGCCGTGCTCGGCGCCATCGTCGCGCGCAAGGACGCCGGCCTCACGAGAGTCGAGGACCTCAAGGGCAAGAAGGTCGCGGCCGTGGTCGGGACGTCGACGTTTTTCGATATCAGAGCGCTGACGCTGAAAGGATATGGATTCGATCTCCAGAAGGACACGCAGCTCGTGACGGCGACGGCGCCGCCCGACATGGCGACGTTATTGGCGAAGAAGGACGTCGACGCGATCATCGCCTGGCAGCCGATCAGCGACTCGGTCGTGCTCTCGGGCCAGGGCGTCTACCTCGCCAAGCAGATCGACCTCTGGCGCAAGGCGACCGGCCGGCCCACCGGCTTTCCCGTGCACGTCTGCTACCTCGTGCACGGCGATTTCATTGCCAGGAACGCCGGTTTCCCGAACGACCTCAACGCGGCGCAGAAGGACGCGGTCGACCTCTGGTACGGAAAGCCGGCGCGCGCCAAGGACATCATGGCCGAGGTGACCAAGCTGCCCAAAGAGGTGATCGAGGTCGCGTACCGTGAGACCGTGCGCATGCTGTCGGGATTGCCGGAGGAACAGGTCGAAACACTGATCGCCCAGCTTCGCATCAACAAAGAATTCGGTTTTCTCAAGTCCGACATCTGGGAGCAGCCGGACCGCGTGCGCAAGGAGTTCTTCCACCGCGCGTGACCCCCGTCACGCCAGGGCCGGTATATGAAGCTCTCGCGATCGGCGTACATCCGGCGAGCGGTGGAGCGCATGAATCGCGAAACGCGTGCCTCCATTCGGGCGCGAAGACTCGCCGACGTGTCACGGAAGGTTCGTCGAAACAGCATGAAGGTCAACGCCGAATTCGCCGCCTTCGAGCGCGCGCCGGATGCCTGAGCGGGGAGAGGTTTGGCACCGAACCCGCGACGACGCTGATCGAAGAAGCGGAGCCGCTGCGCGTCCGGTTCCCACGGGGGCAATCCTCGACGTGCTCGACCTGGCGCCCTGATCGTTGATTGACTGGAAGCAGAAGCTGCGCCTCCCCACCCTCGGCGTCGCCGCCGTCATCGTCGCCGGCTGGGTGCTGCTCTCGTGGCGCTATGGCGCCTACGTCCTGCCCTCGCCGCTGGCCGTCGCGCGCGGCTTCGTCGACATCGTCGCCACCGGCGAGATCTGGCGCCACACGCTGGCCTCGCTCGGCCGCATCCTCGTGGGCTTCGGCGGGGCCGTCGTCGTCGCGCTGCTGGCCGGCCTCGCGTCGTTCCTCTCGCGCACGGCGCGCGGGGTGATCCACGACTTCCTCTCGGTGCTGAACTCGACGTCGGTCTTCGTCTGGATCGTCATCTCGATCATCTGGTTCGGGCTCTCCAACTGGGCGCCGATCTTCACCACGTTCATGATCACGCTGCCCGTGGTGGCCTCCAACCTCGTCGAGGGCGTGGAGAACGTGGACCGCCGGCTGCTCGAGATGGGCGACGTCTACCGGCTGTCCGGCCGGCAGAAGTTCACGGCCATCGTCGTGCCCTCCACCCTGCCCTACCTCGTGGCCGGGATGAAGGTCGGCTTCGGCCTCGCTCTGAAGGTGTCGGTCGTGGCCGAGATCTTCGGCGTCACCTCCGGCATCGGCTATATCATGAACTACTCGCGCGAGATCCTCGCCACGCAGATGGTGTTCGTGTGGGCGCTCGTCATGATCCTGGTCATGACCGCCACCGACACGCTCGTCTTCGACGCGATCTCGCGGCGGCTCGACCGATGGCGGTGACGCTCGAGGTCGCGGAGGTCGGCAAGGACTTCCTGATCCCCGTCATCGACTCGGTGTCCTTCGGCGTCGAGGCCGGCGAGTTCGTCTGCCTGCTCGGCCCCAACGGCTGCGGCAAGACCACGCTGCTCCGCATCGTCGGCGGCCTCGAGCCGCCCACGCGCGGGCGCGTGCTGCTGGGCGGCGAGCCCGTCTCGGGCAGCGGCCGTCACACCAAGAAGGTCGGCGTCGTCTTCCAGGAAGATCGGCTCCTGCCGTGGAAGACGCTGCGCGAGAACGTCGAGCTGGTGCTGGAGCCGCTCGGCGTGGCCGGCGCGGCGCGCCGCGCCACCGCCGACCGTCATCTGCGGCTGGCCGGCCTGGCCGGCTTCGAGGACTACCACCCCGCGCGCGTCTCGGGCGGCATGCGCCAGCGCGCGGCCATCGCCCGCGCGCTGGCCATCGAGCCCGATCTGCTCCTGATGGACGAGCCCTTCGGCGCCCTCGACGCCCAGAACCGCCGCATCATGCAGGCCGAGGTGCGGCGGATCTGGCGCGAGACCGGCCGCACGATCCTCTTCGTGACCCACGCGATCGACGAGGCCGTCGCGATCGGCACCACGCTGATCATGCTCTCCGCGCGGCCCTCGCGGATCCGTGCGACGATCGCCAATGACGGCCGCGTCGAGCGGGGCACGCTCATCGACGACCTCAACGCGATGATCATGGACGAGGTCGAGCGCCAGCAGGGCCCAGCGTCGACTTCGTGACGGGTCGGGCGATGTGCCCGGACCCGCCCCCCGATCGCGCCGATCTTTCGGCTTCTTTACTGAACCCCCGCGCCCACCCGCCGCGTCTCAAGTGGTGAGAGGGGAGGTGAGGTTATGAAGCGCATTGCACTGGCCATCCTGCTGGCGTTCGCTGCCCTCAGCGCCTCGACGACGGTGTGGGCCGACAGCAGCGACAGCAACATCTCCACGACCGAGGCTCCGTAACACGGGACACGCCACGGCGGGCGGGAGAATCTCCCGCCCGCCGCGCGTCCGAAAGGGGATACCGATGTTGCTCGCAGAATTCATCGCCGCCGCCGTGATGCTCACGGCCGGGGGGCTGGGCGCGCTCGATTCGGGCCCGGGCCGTGCCATGCTGTACACCTTCGCGCGGTGGCGACGGCAGCGGCGGCACGCGCAGCGGACTCGCTAGCTCACACCAGCCGCGTGCGGATCTTGATCTCCGACGTGAGCGTCCGGTGTACCGGGCACTTGTCGGCGATCTCGACGAGTTTCGCGCGCTGCTCGTCGTTCAGCCGCCCGGAGAGCACCAGCTCGCGCTCGATCTGATCGAGCTTGCCTTCCTTGGTCTCGCAGTCGGCGCAGTCCTGGGCGTGGATGCGGGAGTGGGTGAGGCGGACGGTGACGCCGTCGAGCGGCCAGCCCTTGCGTCGCGCATACAGCGCGAGCGTCATCGACGTTCAGGCGCCGAGGGCGATCAGCAGATAGTCGTACGGCGACGGGCCGGTGTCGCCACCGCCGTCGACGATGGGCTCATCGGCGATCGCCCGGTGGCGGCCGATCAGCAGCTCCTGCGCGAGTCCCGAGGCACCGCCGTGCACCGTCACCGTGGCCATCGTCTCCTCCTCGTCCGGGGCGGGCTCATCCGCCGAGAATGCGCTCCCAGCGACCGTACTCGCGGGCGGCTTCCATGAACCACTTCACGCAGTCGGGGTTGGCGCGCGGCGGCAGCTCGCACGAGGTCGAGAGCACGAAGCGCGAGCGCGAGCCGGCGGTGTCGATGCAGCGCCGCACCTCGGCCTCGATCTCCGCCTTCGTCGCACGCTCGAACATCGTCGCGTCCACGTTGCCGATGGCCACCACGTTCTTCTGGTTGCCGAGCGTGATGAGGCGGTCGAGCTGGTCGACGTAGAGCTTCGGGTCGGCCTGCTGGTCGAGGTCGATGGTGATGGCGACGAAGCCGACGTCCACCAGGTCCTCGTGGATCTGATGCGTGGTGCCGCAGATGTGCACGGTCGTCCCGACCTTCTTGGCCTTGAAGTAGTCCACCAGCTCCTTGTGATAGGGCTTGATGAACTCGCGATAGGTGTCCGGCCCCACCAGCGAGCACGAAGCCGTGGGATCGGAGTACGAGAGGCCGATCTTCGTCGTCAGCACGGCATCACCCATCCGCTTGGCGAACTCCGTCGCGAAGCGCATGAGCTCGTGGACGAACTCCGGGTCCTCCAGCGTGTCCAGGCACATCAGCTCGGGGTTGCGCATGAGCATGGCGATCGTCCACGGCCCGACCAGCACCGCGCCGAGCGCGCTCGGGAATTTCTGCGCGGACAGCGCCTCGCACTGCTCGAGAAACGCGGGCAGCCGCCCCTGCCGGAACGGATCGGGCACCTCCAGCCGTGCCAGCGCGCCCTTGTCGTCCTGGAGCACGTGCTGGTCGATCGAGGGCACGACGTAATCGGAGTACTTCACGCGGCAGCCGACGGCCTCGGCCTCTTTGGCCAGATCGTTGAACGCGATCATGATGTCGGGCTGATAGCGCTCGTAGTAATTGATCATCGCCTTCACGGCCTTCTTGGGATTCGTGCAGTACTCCTCGATCGAGAGGCCGTCCAGGCAGCCGGCGAAGGAGCCGGCGATCGGGTACGCGGGCACGCGATCGACGCGCTGGCCCTTGTAGGCGGCGACGACGCGCTCACGCGGCGTGACGTCACGGGGCTGGTCCATGGCCATCACCTCGACTGTAGCTCAGCGCGCGAGCGCCGGCCGGATCTTCGTCGCGACGAGATCGAGCAGCTCGAGCATGCGCTTGGGATCCTCGCGCCGGAACACGACGGCGGTGTGGCCCACGCCCAGTCGCCCATACTCGCCGAGGCGGTCCACGACGGCCTGCACGCCGTCGGCCAGCACCGTCTCGCTCAGCTCGAAGCGCATCGAGATCTCGATCGTCTTCCAGGCGCGCCCGGCCGCCTCCGCGAGCGTCCGCAGCTCGGCGAGCGAGGCGCGCAGCTCGTCGGGCGTCTTCGACATCGCGTGCCAGCCGTCGCCCAGCGCGACCACGCGGCGTAGCGCCGCCGTCGTGTTGCCGCCGACCCAGATCGGCGGGTGCGGCTTCTGCACCGGCTTGGGCTCGAAGCCGACGTCGGCGACGCGATAGAACTCGCCGTCGAAGCGCGGCTCCCGCTCCGTCCACAGCGCCTTGAACACGCGCAGGGCCTCGTCGGCGGCGCGCCCGCGCCTGGCGAAGTCGACGCCCAGGATCTCGAGCTCCTGCCGCCACCAGCCCACGCCCACGCCGCAGATCAGCCGTCCGCCCGAGAGCACGTCGATGGTCGCCAGCATCTTGGCCATGGCCACCGGATGCCGGTGCCCGAGGATGAAGACCGAGCAGCCGATCCGCGCGCGCGTGGTGGCCACGGCGAGCGCGCTGAGCATCGCCACCGGCTCGAGGTACGGCACGTCCGGGGGGACGGGAAAGCTGCGGCCGCCGGGATAGCCCGCCGTCGTGCGCGGGATCACGACGTGGTCGCTGACCCAGAGCGAGGCGAAGTCACGGGCCTCGGCCTCGCGGGCGAAGGTCAGCAGCGCGTCGCGCGTGACGTCGGGCGCGACGGTGGTCGGAACGTGGACGCCGATCTGCATGAGGCACCTCCGGGGCCCGGACGTTAGCAGACGCCGGACGGCGCGGCAACGTGAGGTAGAATTCCCGCTGCCGATTCCAGAGGAGGCGCGCGCATGATCAAGCCCTACACCGCGGTGGGCCTCATCCCGACCGTTCGCGGCATCCGGCGCCGCAAGGACATCAAGCTCAACCTCGAGCACCTCAAGCATCTCGTGAAGGCCGCCTCGTGGCTGTCGAGCCTGGATCTCCCCGTGCGGTTGATCGCATTCCCGGAGGGAGCCCTGCAGGCGTTCAACGACGAAGTGCTCGATCTGGATCATGCGACCTTCGCGCGGGAGTGCGCGATCGACATTCCCGGCGAGGAGACGGACGAGCTGGGCAAGATCGCCAAGGAGTACGACGCCTTCGTGATGGCCCAGGCCAAGGCGAAGCATCCCGACCTGAAGGACCGCTTCTTCAACGTCGGCTTCATCATCAACCCGCGCGGCAAGGTGATCCTCAAGCACTACAAGGTCTCGCCCCTGTTTCCCGTCGAACACTCCGTCTGTCCGCACGACGTCTACGACTGGTGGGTCGAGAAGTACGGCCGCACGCTGGACGCCTTCTGGCCGGTGGCCGACACCGAGATCGGCCGCCTCGGCATCATGATGGCCAACGAGGGCAGCTATCCGGAGAACGCGCGGGCGCTGGCCATGAACGGCGCCGAGGTCGTCTACCGCGCGTCGTACCCGCATCCGGCCACCGGCAACGAGATCTTCGAGATCCAGAGCCGCGCGCGCGCGCTCGACAACAACATGTACATCGTGGCGCCCAACATGGGCACCTACTACCTGTTCCCCGAGGAGAACACGCCCATCGACACCTTCGGCGGGCGCTCGTTCATCATCGACTACAAGGGCCGGATCGTCGGCAAGCAGGACTACGGCGCCGGCTCGACGTACGTGGGCGGCGTCATCGACATCGAAGCGCTGCGCGACCATCGCGCGCGCGCGCAGTGGGACAATTGGATGAAGGACCTCCGCACGGAGCTCTACCAGATCGTGTACGACAAGCCGATCTATCCCAAGAACCTGTACCTCAAGCGCGCGCCGATGAAGCACGCCGAGTACCGCAACGTGATCCGGCGCCAGATCAAGCTCATGCACGACCGTGATATCTGGGCGAAGCCGGGCCGGTGAGGCGCGTGCCCTGAGCGCCCCCCTCGTGCGCGTCCGCGACGTGCTCCTGCGCGAGCGCGACGTGCGCCTGCCCTTCCGCTTCGGCGCGGTGACGCTCACGGAGGCCACCGAAGCCTTCGCGCGCGTGCGCGTCACGCTGAAAGACGGGCGAAGCGCGTGGGGCCAGGCCGCGGAGATGCTGGCGCCGAAGTGGTTCGACAAGGATCCCGCGCGCTCGAACGCCGACAACGCCGCCGCCGGGTTTGCCACGGCCGCCGAGCCCGACTGGGCGTCCATGCGCGAGATGGCGTCGTAGCGCGACCACCATGGCCGGCGAGATTCCGCTCTGGATCAAGGTGGGTTACACGCTGATGGTCGCGGTCATCGTGCCCGTCTATCTCGCCTACTATGGGCCGGCCAACTTTCTCTGGTTCTCCGACGTCGCCCTGGTCGTCACCGGCGTG
>QHSB01000215.1 GCA_003220335.1 Candidatus Rokuibacteriota bacterium | reverse complement strand
GACCACGGCGGTCGGATCGAGGTACAGAGTCGCCCGGGCAAGGGCAGCGTCTTCCGCGTCGTGGTGCCGGCGGGACGGTACCCGCGACCATGAGCCGCGCGCTCCGCGTGCTGGTCGCCGACGACGAGAGCCGACTGCGTGAGCTGCTCGTGCGCGAGCTCGGCCGCAAGGGCCACGAGGTCGAGGGGGTGGGCGACGGGGAGGCGGCGCTGGCGCGCCTGCGCGAGCGCGCGTACGACGTCGTCATCCTCGATATGAAGATGCCGCGCAAGGAGGGCATCGAGGTCCTGCGCGAGCTCGGCGCGTTCCCCGAGCATCCCCAGGTGATCGTGATGACAGGCTTCCAGGAGGTGGCCACCGCGGTGGAGGCGATGAAGCTCGGCGCCTACGATTACCTCACGAAGCCGACGAAGATCGAGGAGCTCGACGTCCTCGTGCGCAAGGCCGCCGAGAAGGGCCAGCTCCTGCGCGACAACCAGGCGCTGCGGGCCCACGCGCCCGGCGCCGCGCCCTTCAGCGGCATCCTCACCAAGAGCGCGCGCATGCACGAGGTGCTGCGCGTCGTGGACCGCGTGGCCCCCACGGACTCGTCGGTGCTCGTGCTCGGCGAGAGCGGTACCGGCAAGGAGCTGGTGGCACGCGCCATCCACGAGCGCTCCGCGCGCGCGGAGCGGCCGTTCGTGCCGATCCACTGCGGCGCGCTGCCCCGCGAGGTGCTCGAGTCCGAGCTGTTCGGCCACGAGAAGGGCGCGTTCACGGGTGCCATCGCCTCCAAGCCCGGGCTCATCGATCTCGCCGACGGCGGCACGCTCTTCCTCGACGAGATCGGCGAGATGGAGCCCGACAGCCAGGTGAAGCTGCTGCGCGCGCTCGAGACGGGCATGTTCTTCCGCGTGGGGTCCACGCGGCCGCACACGGTCGACGTGCGAATCGTCGCCGCCACCAACCGCGACCTCACGGAGGCGATGAAGAGCGGCGAGTTCCGCCAGGACCTCTATTACCGCATCAATACGATCACCGTCACCCTGCCCCCGCTGCGCGAGCGGCCCGAGGACGTCGTGCTGCTCGCCCAGCACTTCGTCGAGGCCAACGCCGCGTACGGTGCCAAGCGCCTGGGCGCGGCGGCGCTGGCCGCCCTCGAGGCGTACGAGTGGCCCGGCAATGTGCGCGAGCTGCTGCACGCCGTCGAGCGCGCGGTGATCCTCTCGCGCGGCGACGAGATCCAGCCCGACGACCTGCCGCCCGAGGTCGTCGGGACGCCGTCCGCGTCGCCGGCCGCCGGCGGCGTCGCCGGCGCCGCCGGGAGCCTCGAGACAATGGAGCGCCAGCACATCGTGGCGACGCTGCGCCGGGTCGCCGGCCACCGCGGCAAGGCGGCCGCGCTCCTCGCCATCGATCCCAAGACGCTCTATCGCAAGATCAACGGGTACCAGATCGGCCCCCAGGAGCTCCGCTAGACGGCCACCGCGAGTGTCGGGCCCGCACGCGTGTTCGGGCGAAACGCCCGACGCCGCCGGGCCTCGCGCGACGCGTTCGCGATAAATCGCGCAGTTGTCACGCGGGCGGTGTGGCACCTCCCTTGCTCTCTCTCCGGTGGCTCCGGCCGCATCATTCGAAATGAAAGAGGTCCCGATGAATCGAGTACTCGTGATCGATCAGGATTCCACCACGACGACGCGCACCCTCGGCCTCGCCTGCCTGCAGCGTGGGATCGGCGTCGCCTTCGCCGACAGCGTGTGCGAGGGCGTCCGCGTGCTGCTCGAGACGGTGGTGGACCTCGTGCTCGTCGACGTGGCCGCGCTGCGGCTGACCCCGCGCGAGATGGCGACGTTGTTCGAGCGCGTCGCGCCCGGCGTGCCGCTCGCGGTGGCCGTACGGCCGGAGAGCCCCCTGGACAGCCGCGTCGCGCTGGAGCTCGCGGGCTTCCGCGTGCTCACCAAGCCCGTGACGGTCGAAGAGCTCGTCGAGAAAGCGTCGGGCGTCTGATGCTCATCCGCTGGCTCCTCGCACTGGCGCTAATCCTCGGCCTGCTGATCACGGCGCTCGAGTTGTCGGCCGGCTCGCAGGCGCGTCGCCACGCGCGCCGGCCGCCCTCGGTGGCCGACGTTGTCACCGGCCGGGGGGAGGATCCGAGCCTGCCGAGCTTCCCGGAGGTCGACCAGGCGCCGCCGTTGACATCGCCGGCCATCACCTACTGAGCTCGGCGTCCTCCGAGGTTGCGCCCCCGCGAGGCGCGTGTAACATTTGACTGTCGGCCTGATCGGCCGCCCTCGCCCCCGACGAGAACGGACTCTTCCGGTTCGCGGGGCGGGCACGATAGCGGAAGAGAGTTCGGGGGAATGTCCTATGGCGTCCAAGCTGTACGTCGGCGGTCTCGCCTATTCCACCACCAGCGAGGGGTTGCGCGAGTTCTTCGCGCAGAGCGGCAACGTCCTGTCAGCCACCGTCATCACGGACCGGTTCTCGGGCCAGTCGCGCGGGTTCGGGTTCGTGGAGATGGGCACGGCGGAGGAGGCGCAGAACGCGATCTCGCAGCTCAACGGCCGCGAGCTCGACGGGCGTCGTATCACCGTCGAGGTGTCCAACCCGCAGGCCCCGCGTACCGGCGGGGGTACCGGCGGCGGGCGTCCGGGCGGCGGCCGTCCCGGCGGCGGGCGTCCGGGCGGTGGCGGCGGCCGCGAAAGC
>QHSB01000214.1 GCA_003220335.1 Candidatus Rokuibacteriota bacterium | reverse complement strand
GCCGCCGGCCGCGCACCATGGCCTCGTGCACGAAGCTCGTCAGCACCGGCACGATCGTGACCTCGCGGCGGCCCGCGAAGAGGTAGCGGAGGAACACCGCCTGGAACTCGATCGAGTGCTCGTTGCGGTGCGCCCTCTCGGCGGCGAAGCAGTCCTGGCCCGCCCGCGTGCTGAGCCGCTCGACGAACTCCACGTCGACCGCGACCGCGCCCAGCGGCGTCTCGTACGGCTTGCGCGTGAGCGCGAACGGGTGCCGCATCCCGGCGTGACAGGTGCCGAAGATCACGAACAGGTCGGCGTCGCAGCGCTCGGCGAGGTCGCGGTAGCCCCAGGCGTAGGCGGGGCCGCCGCGGTGAAAGTCGATGTGCGGCGCGATCAGCGCGCAGACGGGCTTCGCGCGGGCACCGCCGCCATCGATCGGCCCCGGGCCCTCGGGCGGGACGAAGAAGCCGTCGAGCATCGCACGCAAGGCCGCGCCGTCGGCCGGGTACGCGCCGCCGGCATGGCCGGCCGGCCGTGTCGGCGCCGCGAGGAACGTGCCGTCGACCTCGGCGCGGCGCGCCTCGAAGGCCGGGCCCTCGAGGAACCCGTGCTGGTCGAGCGCCTGCGCGAGCTCCTCGATGCGCGCGGCCTCCACCACCTCGCCCTTGTGGCGAAGGATCGCCTGCTGGATCTCGGCGACGTCGTGGCGTCCGTCGAAGAGCGAGACGATCTCGAGCAGCGCGCCCGGGAGCATCACGACCGACGGCGTGTAGCCGGCGGGATCGCGCAGCGCCAGGAAGCGCTCGCCCTCGTGCTCGACAGGGAACGCCTCGATGCCGCGCAGGCGCGGCCGCCGCGGGCCTGTCCTCCCGGAGGTCGGCCCTGTCCTCCCGGAGGTGGGGCTCACGGTTTCAGGTACGCGAGCGCGGCGGCCGCGTAGATCCGCGCGGCGTCCACCAGCTCGGCGACCTCGACGTGCTCGTCCACCTGGTGCGGGATCAACCGGTGGCCCGGACCGCAGGTGACGATGGGGATGCCCAGCTCCATCCTCAAGATCGTGCCGTCGGTCGAGCCGGGGACGCCGCCCCAGCGTGCCGGCCGGCCGGTGACCTTGCGGACGGCGCCGACCATCGCGCGCACCAGCGGCTCGGTGCGCTCCACCCGGGTGGCCAGGCGGAAGCCGTTGACCGGTGTCCACTCGACGCTCACACCGGGACACGCGTCCGCCGCGCGCCGGCACGCCTCGTCGATCTCCTTCGTCACCGTCTCGGCGTCGGGGCCGGGCGTCAGCCGCACGTCGAGCGTCGCCTGCGCGGCGGCCGGGATCACATTCGACTGCGGCACGCCCGCGACGGGCGCCGCGATCACCGTCGGCGTCACCGTCGGCGGCCTGAGATACCGGCTCCGGGCGCAGAGCGCGCGCAGGCGCCGCTCGAGCCGCGGCGCGTCCGCGATGAGCGCGGCCAGGGCCGTGATCGGGTTGGCGCCGGCCTCCGGCATCGCGCCATGGGCCATCCGCCCGCGCGCGGTGACGCGCGCCCACACGACGCCGCGCTGCTCGAGGCAGAGCTCGTTCTGCTCCGGCTCGCAGATGATGGCGGCCGACAGCTCGCGGCCGATCGGCGTCGTGCAGAGGTGCTTGGCGCCGAGCATGTCGCCTTCCTCGTCGACGAGGGCGCCGACCACGAGCCGGCCCGCCAGGGACGCGCCGCTCCTCTTGATGGCGACGGCGGCGATCAACGCCGCCGCCAGCCCCGCCTTCATGTCGGCGGCGCCCCGGCCGTAGATCTTGCCGTCGGCGAGCGCGGCGCCGAACGGCGGGTGCGTCCACGCGGCGGGATCGCCCTCGGTCACGACGTCGGTGTGGCCCTCGAGCAGGAGCGTCGGGCCGGCGGCGCGGTCACCGAGGCTCGCCAGCACGTTGGGGCGGCCGGGCGCGACGTCCTGCACCTCGACGTCGAAGCCCTGCGCGCGCATCCAGCGCTCGACGTGGGCGGCGACGGCGGATTCGTTGGCGCTCGGATCGTCGGGGCGCACCACGCTGGGAATGCGGACGAGATCACGCGTGAGCGCGACCAGCTCATCGGGATCGATCAGGGACAGCGCACGCGTCAGGGTCGACACCGCCGTCTCTCGACGAGCGGCTACTCGTGCGGAAACGACAGGATGACGGAGTCGAGCCGAATGACGCGGTATTCCTCGAGGGCGATGTAGAAGTAATGGCCCTCGACTTCCTCCGCGCTCTCCTCGAAGGCGACGACCGTCTTGAGCTCGGGCATTTCACGGAACGCGTTGGCGCCCTCGTCGAAGCCGTCGCCGCGAGCCATCACTTCCCCGTACCGGATCGGCGAGCCCTTCGGGCAGTTCACGCGGATGTCGGCAGGCGCTTCGGCCATCATCTTGACGAGGAGATTGATGCCGTAGACCTGGATGGGGATGTTCGTCATAGGTCGAACTATACCACTCCGGGCAGCGTCGGCGGCTCGGCCGGCGCCGCTCCCAGCTCCGTCTCGGCGCCCTTGCGACCGATCTCGTCGAGCTTCATCTCGAGGCGGTCCAGCTCACGCTGCGCATCCTCGTACTGCTTCTGCGCGTTGCCGAGGTGACGGCCCAGTGTGGCGAGCGGACCGCGCAGCTTGGCGACATCGCCGCCGAGCCGGGCGAGGTCTTCCTGGATCCGGCGCGCGTTGGCCTCGATGCGCAGGCCGCGCAGCCCGAGCACGATGACTTGGAGATACGCGAAGATGCTGTTGGGCGACACCGGCACCACGCGTCGCGAGAGCGCGTAGGTGGCGATCGGCTCCTCGTCGGCGTCCTCGGGACGGACGGCGATCTCGTAGTACACGTT
>QHSB01000213.1 GCA_003220335.1 Candidatus Rokuibacteriota bacterium | reverse complement strand
CGGGTCGAGCGATTGTAAATCCTCGACCCAGAGCAACGTGAGCTCGCGCCGAGCGCGAGCCAGGATCAGATCGAGAAGTGACCGGAAGAGACGTGTGCGGCGCGCTTGAGGATCGAGTCCTGAAGGCGCAGGGACGTAATCGGACACCCCGAGAAGGTCGAGCCAGAAATCCAGGGCGATCGGGTCGGGCTGCGCGTTCCCGAGACCGCGTCTCACGGCGCCCCGGACGTCCGAGGGTGACGCATCTTCGCCGACACCGAAGAGACTGCGCGCAAGCGCGACGATCACGTGAAAGGGAAGCATGCGTCCGTGGGAGAGCGCGCGGGCGTAGTGAAGCGCCACGCCGCGGGCGCGCTCGACGAACTCGTGACAGAGGCGGCTCTTTCCCGCGCCCGGCTCCGCGGTAACCAGGACGACTTTCGGTCGACCTGACTGTGTCTCGCGCAGAGCCCTCTCGAGCAGCCCAAGCTCGCGCTCGCGGCCGACGAAGCGCGAGAAGCCGCGCGCCCGCGAGCTCTCGAGGCGGCTCCGGATCTGGCCCGGACCCCGCAGCTCGAACACGCGCACGGGAACGCTTGCGCCCTTGAGACTCTGTTCGCCACGGTCGAGGAAGTCGAAGAAGCCGGCCGCGAGGCGCGCGGTCTGCTCGGTCATAGTGATGCCGCCTGGTGGCGCCAGTTGCTGCACCCGGGCGGCGAGCCCGACGACGTGCCCCTGCGCGGTGTAGTCCATGCGCAGGTCGTCGCCGATCCGCCCCACGACAACCTCGCCGGAGTTCAGGCCCATCCGCATCGCGAACTCGAGCCCACTCTCGCGCCGCACCTCTTCGGCGAGCGCGCCGAGCTCGCGCGCCAGATCCAGGGCGGCCGCACAGGCGCGCTGGGCGTGGTCCTCGTGGGCGATCGGGGCGCCGAAGAGCGCCATGATGCCGTCGCCGGTGTACTGGTTGATGGTCCCCTCGTATCGGTGAATGCCGCCCGCAAGGATCCGGAACAGGCGATCGAGCAGGCGATGCCATTCCTCAGGATCGACGCGCTCCGCGAGCTCCATCGAGCGCACGACGTCGGCGAACAGGACGGTGACCAGCTTGCGCTCGCCCCTGAGCGCGCTCTGGGACGCAAGAATCTTCTCGACGAGATGCCGCGGCGTGTAGGAGCGCGGCTCGCGGGTGATTGTCGGCGCCGCGAGCGGCGCGCCACAATCGTTGCAGAACCTCGCGCCGGCGGGGTTCTCGTGGCCACAAGATTGGCAGCTCACCCCGAGCGCCGCCGCGCTACCGCCGCGGCAGGCGCGCGAGCGCGTCGTAGAGGTGGATGGTCGAGCGCATCGCCTTCACCCAGTCGCCCAGGTGGAGGCTCTCGTTCTCCGAGTGGGCCTGGGTGTTGGGATCGGCCACGCCCATCAGGATGCAGGGCGCGCCCTTGAGGAGATCGGCGAACGGCTGCACGAAGCCGATGGTGCCGCCCGAGCCGACCATGGCCGTCTCCTTGCCGAAGCCCGCCTTGAGGGCACCGCGCGCGGCCTCGAAGGCCGGCCCCTCGGGGTCGGTGGTCCACCACGGCGTGGTGCCTTTGACGTTCACGGTGACCTTCACGCCGTAGGGCGGCTTGGTGGTGAGCTTCTTCGCGATGAGGCGGCCGGCCTCGCGCGCGTCCATGCCGGGGACGGTGCGGAGCGAGAGCCGCGCCCGAGCCGCCTCGATGATCTGATTGGACGAGCCGAGGAACGGGCGCGCCTCCAGCGCGATCACGGTGAGCGCCGGCCGCGTCCACATGCGCTCGAGCAGCGAGAACTGGCTTTCGCCCCACAGCCGCACGCCGGGAAGCATGCCGGCGTCCTTCTTGAACTTGGCCTCCGACAGCGGCAGCTTCCGGATGCGCGCGAGCTGCTTCGCGCTGGGGCGCGCCACCTTGGCGTAGAGGCCGGGCACGTTCAGGGCGCCGTTCGGCTTGCGGAGGTCGGCGATCATGGCGCAGAGGATCTGCACGGGATCGGGCACGGGCCCGCTGTTGCCGCTGTGCAGCGGCTGGTGGAGGCCCTGCACCTCCACGTCCACCTGGCAGATGCCGCGGAGCTGATAGGTGAGCGCGGGGTGGCCGACGTCGTAGTTGCGGGTGTCGGTGAGCACGATGAAGTCCGCGGCCATCTTCGCCCGGTACTGCTCGAGGAAGCGGCCCAGGTTCCTCGAGCCGATCTCCTCCTCGCCCTCGATGATGAACTTCACGTTGAGCGGGAGCGTCTTGGCCGGCCTCAGGTAGGAGCCGACGGCGGCCACGTGGGCCATGACCCCGCCCTTGTCGTCGGCGGTGCCCCGGCCGTAGAGACGGCCGCCGCGCTCGGTGGGCTCGAAGGCGGGCGAGAGCCACCTCTCCGCGCGGCCGGGGGGCATCACGTCGTGATGCCCGTAGAGGAGCACGGTGGGCGCGCCCGGCCGGTGCAGCCAGTCCCCGTACACGTAGGGATGCACACCGGCGATCTCCACCACCTCGACGTGCTCCATGCCCGCGTCGCGGACCGCCTGCGCCACCGACTGCGCGGAGCGGCGCACCTCCTCAGGGGGAAAACTGGCGGCGGAGATGCTGGGGATGCGGCAGAGGTCCACCAGCATCCGCTTCCAGTGGTCGAGCCGCGCGTCCAGGTCGCCCAGCGCTTCCCGCACGATGCCGTTCGCCGCCATGCTCACGCTCCCATCATGGCGCGGAGCTTCGCGCCGTTTCCCTTGAACCAGTCGAAGAGGATGCGCCGGCACATGCTGCTCGACCGCGTCCTTAATAACCGCGTCCTTAATAGAGGATGGGCCCGGAAGGGAGGTAGAGCTCAGGCCGGCCGAACAGCCGCGAGGCCATGAACAGCGTCGGGTCGCCGATGCGGAAGCCGCAACTGACCAGCGCCTCGAGCAGGGAAGCGCAGGCGCCGGGGACGCGCATCGTCACGCTTC
>QHSB01000212.1 GCA_003220335.1 Candidatus Rokuibacteriota bacterium | reverse complement strand
ACGTGGGTGTAGATCATCGTCGTGCTGACATCGCGATGCCCCAGCAGCTCCTGGACGGTCCGGATATCGTGACCGTCCTCCAGCAGGTGCGTGGCGAAGGAATGCCGGAACGTGTGACAGCTCGCGTGCTTGAAGACGCCGGCCTGGCGCAGGGCGCGCTTGACGGCACGCTGGACGACGGACTCGTGCAGGTGATGGCGGCGGCGCTGGCCGGTGAGTCGCTCCACGTAGTGGCGGGTCGCCGGGAACACCCACTGCCAGCCGAGCTCGCGTCCGGCGTTCGGGTACTTCCGCGCCAGCGCGTCGGGCACGGCGACCCAGCCGGCGCCGGCCTCGAGGTCCACGCGATGCTGCCGGCGTACCGCCTCGATCTGCGCCAGCAGCCGGGTCTTGGCGGCGGTGGGGAGCATGGTCACGCGGTCCTTCGCGCCCTTGCCGCTGCGGACGACGAGCTGGTTGGCGGCGAAGTCTACATCCTTGATGCGCAATTGCGCGCATTCGAGTAGCCGAAGGCCGGCGCCGTAAAGCAACAGCACCATCAGGCGCGGTGTACCCTCCAGGTGCTCGAGGACGCGACGCACTTCGTCCCGCGTCAGGACGGTGGGCAAACTCTCAGGCCGCCGGGCGCGCACCACCTCGTTCAGCCACGGCAGATCCACCTCGAGCACGACCCGGTACAAGAACAAGAGCGCGTTGAGCGCCTGGTTCTGGGTGGACGCGGCGACGCGGCCATCGACGGCGAGCGACGTGAGAAACCGGGCGACCTCGGGTGCGCCCATGTCCACCGGATGCCGCTTGGCGTGGAAGAAGATGTAGCGCTTGATCCACCCGACGTACGCCTTTTCGGTGCGTCGGCTGTAATGGCGGGCGCGGATGGCGTCACGGACGCGGTCGAGGAGGCGCGGCCTGGGGTAGGACGCCGGTGTCTCTCGGACAGCCAGCATGATCGACCATAGCCTGTGCGGCTGCCGCCGCGCAAGAAAAACGCGGCGCCACTGTCACCGAAAGATCACATGCTTATGGAATGAAGTAAAACGGGTTTGGCAGCTTGTAGGTCCGCTCGGCGAATCCTCCGTCGAGATCGCTCATCTGGTCGCCGATGTTGACGATGATCGTGTAGCCCTGGTCCTGCAGCTTCTTCCGCTCTGGCGCCTTGAAGTCGGCGGCCGATTTCGTCGTCAGGTCGTCCGGCTTCAAGATCACGCCGCTCCACCCATATCCGGCGGCACGTAGATTGGCTTCGGTGGCCGCGCGCAGACGTTCGGGGCGACCAGTCAGAAAGAACACATCGACGCCACGGTCCCGGGCCAGCCGGACGAGGGCCAGCACCGGCTTGATCGGCTCGGCTCGAGCCATCCCGATCCAGGCGATGAGCCCACAGGGTCCGCGTGGCAGATCACAGGGGCCGGCGACGATGAAGCCGTAATCGTTCGCTCGCATGCTCGGAAGATTCGAGAGCGCCGTCTCGTCGATGTCGACGACGATGGCCAGCTTCCCTCCGCGCTGTGCTCTCGACTCGAGGTAGGTTCGCGCCTCATCGGCGACGGCGGCGATGTCGGCCTCGTAACGGCCGGAGTCGACATAGGCGACGACCTGGCGCTTCGCCTCGACGAGACTCGGCACGGTTGCGGCCGGTGGCCCGGTGGATGCTGCGGGGCCGGCGCAACCGGCACCGAAGAGGAGAACGGCCGAGATCGTCAGCCAGAGCGGTGAGTGTCGCATCGGTCGCTGGAGTTCGACGGGCGGGCTCAGCGCCAGCGCGGGCCGGGGTGGCCGTCCCACGACAGCCGCGGCCCATCGACGCTGAAGCCGGCGGCGACGAACGCGTCGAACGCCTCGCTCTCGCGGATCGGGCGGCCCTCCCACTCTTCGACGTCGAGGCGGCGCACGCGGCGCAGCGGCAGGGGTGGCTCGACGACGGCCTGCAGCGCGCGGATTGCGCCGGGCAGGTCCACGGCCTCCCAGCCGGCGAGCGGCGTGAGCGAGCGGCCCTGGCCCTCGACGAGGAGCACGGGACGGCCGGCGCGCGTGATCAGCCACGTGGTGGGGATCCGCGCGGCGGCCGCGCGCTGGCCGTCGCGCCGCGTGAGCGTGAACACGCGGCCCCACAGGTTCGCGGGATCGGCGATGGTCACGAGCACGTGGGGCTCGGCGCGGCGGGCCGGCGTCTCCAGCTCGCGCAGCGTGTCCTCGAGCGCGTACTGCTCGCCGGAGAGGCCCTCGACGAAGTAGCCGCGCACGACCTCGCCGCCGTACTCCATCCTCAGCAGCGTGTGACGCAGCGTGGACCAGTCGCCCTGCGCCAGCTCGCGCGAGAGCACGCCGTAGCGCGCCAGGAGCAGGTGAGCGCGCGCCTCCTCGCGTTCCTCGGGTGAGAGTCCTTCCTCTTCCGCCAGCGCGCTCCAGCGGCCGATGACGGGCAGCCGGGCCAGCGGCGCCCGCCGCGCGCCGCGCCGTGGCCTGCGCCGCGACGCGCCTGGCGCCGCCGCGCGAGGCGCGGCGACACCGGCGGCAATCGCGCTGAACGTGTCGGGCGTGACGAGGCCCGCCCAGAACAGCTCCCAGAGCGCGCTCAGCGTCGCCGCGGTGTCGAGCCCCGCGACCTTGGCGAGGTCCTGGGCGAACGAGGCGCCGCGCAGCTGCAGATGCAGCAGCACGTTCTTCACGCGCGGATCCAGCTCCGCCCGCGGCG
>QHSB01000116.1 GCA_003220335.1 Candidatus Rokuibacteriota bacterium | reverse complement strand
GTGCACGACGACATCGTGATCCTGAGCCTGGTCAAGGAGAACCCGGACCTCAAGGCCGTCGGCACGCCGTTCATGCCGCGCCCGTACGGCATCGCCGTGCGCAAGGGCGACCTCGAGTTCGTCAAGTGGGTGAACGACCAGCTCGCGCGCATGAAGAAGGACGGCACGTCCGAGCGGCTCTGGAAGAAGTACTTCGCCGACGTCGAGGGCAACCTCGTGAAGCCGTGATGGGCGGCCCCGCCGCCTACGCCTTCGAGTGGTCGGCGGTCTGGCAGGGCCTGCCCTATCTCCTGCAGGGCGCCGGGCTCACCGTGCTCATCTCCGGCGTCGCAATGGTGCTGGCGGCGGCGCTGGGGCTGGCTCTGGCCGTGGCGACGCAGACGGCGGGGCGTCTCGTCCGCGGCCTCGTCGACGCCTACGTCGAGTTGTTCCGCAACACGCCATTGCTGATCCAGATCTTCATCGTGTACTTCGGCCTGCCGCAGCTCGGCCTGCGCCTGTCGCCGTTCCTCTCCGGCCTCGGGGCGCTCGTGCTGTACGCGGCCGCCTACAACGCCGAGATCTTCCGCGCCGGCCTGGAGGCGGTGCCGAAGGGCCAGCACGAGGCCGCGCTCTCGGGCGGGCTCTCGCCGGCGCAGGCGCTGCGCTTCGTGATCGTGCCGCAGGCCGTGCGCATCGCCTTCCCCGCGCTCGGCAACAACCTGGTCTCCCTGCTCAAGAACTCGTCGCTCGTCTCGACGATCGGGATGGTCGAGCTGATGTTCGTGGCCAATGACATCTCGTTCAACAACTTCCGCACGTTCGAGATCTACGGAGCAGCGGCCCTCGTCTACGTGATTCTGGTGCTCGCGCTGACGCGCCTGCTCCGCGTGGCCGAGACGCGAATGGCGCGCCCGGCGTGAGCGTGCTCGTCCAGAGCCTGCCGCACCTGCTGCGCGGCGCCGTCAGCACGCTGGCGCTGGCGGCGGCGGTGCTCGCGGTCGGCACCGCGCTCGGGCTGGCCGTGGGCCTGCTGCGCGTTCTGCCCGGGCGCGCGGGAACGGTCGTCGGTGGGGCGGTGGAGCTGGTGCGTGCGGTGCCGCTGCTGCTCCTGCTCTTCTTCATCTTCTTCGGGCTGCCGGCGCTCGGCGTGCGCATCCCGACGTTTCCCGCCGCCGTGCTCGCGATGAGCCTGTGGATGGCCGCCAACACCGCCGAGGTCGTGCGCGGCGGCGTGCAATCGATCTCGCGCGGTCAGTTCGAAGCGGCGCGCTCGCTGGGACTGGGCTGGGCCAGCACGATGCGCTTCGTGATCCTGCCGCAGGCGACTCGCCGGATGCTGCCGCCCTTCGTCGGCCTGTGCACGATCCTCGTCAAGGACACGTCGCTCGCCGCCATCATCGGCGTGTTCGAGCTGACGCGCGCCGCACAGGAGACGATCGAGCGCACGCTGCGCTCGTTCGAGATCTACGGCGCGGCGGCGGCAATGTATTTCGCGCTGTGTTTTCCGCTGACGCGGCTCGCCGCGCGACTCGAGACACGGCTTGGTCGTCCGTAGGTTGGACCAGCGGGCCAACGCGGCAATCGGCAGCGCCCTTGCACCACGTATGTTCATGGCGAGACGATCTTCGCGCGCGGCAGTGCTTCGCGGCGTGCACATCCTGCTCGTCTGCGATGACGCGGAGCGCGCCGAGCTGTTCGCGCAGGCACTGAAATACGCGGGCGCGCTCATCACCATGTGCGCATCGCCGGACGAGGCGAACGCGGTGATGGAACGTCTGCGCGCCAATGTGCTCGTCGTCGAGCTGCGCACGGCGCACGATCGCGCGCGATTCATCGCGGCCGTGCGCGCATTGCCGAGCGAGCGCGGCGGTCACGTGCCGGCGCTCGTGCTGACGGGCTCGCACGACGATGACGAAGCCCTGCGCGCGGCGGGATTCCAGCTGCATCTCACGATGCCCGTGCGCGCCGTCGAGCTGTGCGATGCGGTGGCCATGCTCGCGCGCGAGCCGGCGGCGTGGCCGCGGCTCTAAGGATCGCGAGTCGCCAGCGACGCCACGCGACGACACAGCTCCCACGGGTCGACCGGCTTCACGACGTGCTCCTGGAAGCCGGCCTTCAGGAGACGCTGGCGCTCGTCTCGTGCGGCGCGCGTCGTCACCACGATGGCCGGGATGTTCGCCCCCCACGGCAACGCGCGCATGTGCTCGATCAGCCAGACGGCGTTCTCGCCGGCCGTGCTCAGGTCGCAGAGAAGGAGGTCGGGCCGGATGGCTTCGAGGGCGCCGAGGGCGCCCCGGGCAGAGGCGGCGGAACTGACCAGGGCCGCCGCGTACTCGAGTACGGTCTTCATGAGCTCGCGGGACTCATGGTCGTCGGCGACCAGAAACACGTGAACACCGCGAAGAGACGCCTGCTCCTCGAAGCCCTCCTCCGACATTGCTCCTCACCCAGGGCGAAAGAATTACGCGGCCGTGGGTGCAAGGGAATTGCCAGTGATGCCAGAAATGCCCAACGAGGGGAAGGAAATCGGAACGGTGGCGGTGGCGTCAGGCGGTGCGGCCGAGCCGGTTGCGCGAGCGACGGCCGAGCGCGAACGTCGCGTTCGGCACCGCGCGCGTCACCATCGTGTGCTGCCGGCAAGATTTGCAGGTCCACCGATCGCGCAGAATTGCCGGGGATTTCGCGAGGCCCTCGACGATCGTACGGGCTTGCTCGGCCGTGATCCCGAGCGCCTTCCCCAGACAGTCGTCACAGAAGTCGGCGCTCTCGTGCAGGATCAGGAATCCCCGGGCGCGGTCTGCGAGATCCATGAGTCCGGCTCGGTACCAGCAAAGCGTGTGCCGCGGTCGCGCTTGCAGTCCGGCCGCGGCCGGACTACACAGGACGGCACCTGGAGGCTGTCATGGACGACGCCGCTCACGACCTGTCACGACGCTCGCTGATTAAAGGCGCCGGCCTCGGGCTCGGCCTGCTCGCTGCCGCCCCCGTCCCCGCCGCCGGCGATCCGGCGGCATCGGGACCGATCTGGAGCGCGGAGTACTGGGCGAAGAAGGGCGACGTCTCGCTCAACCTCTTCCGCAAGCGCGCGGGCCGGCCGCAGGCCGGCGAGCCGTCCCGACCCGTGCTGTTCCTGGTGCACGGCTCGTCGATCTCGGCGCGGCCCAGCTTCGACCTCGCCGTCCCCGGCAGCGGGACCGAGTATTCGCTCATGAACGTCTTCGGCGCGTGGGGCTTCGACGTGTGGACGCTGGACCACGAGGGCTACGGGCGCTCGTCGCGCACCGACGGCAACTCGGACATCGCCAGCGGCGTCGAGGATCTCAAGGCCGCCGCCGAGGTCGTGGCGCGCGCAACGGGCCGCACGCGCCTGCACTTCTACGGCGGCTCATCGGGCGCGCTCCGCGCAGGCGCCTTCGCGATGGCGCGTCCGGAGCGCGTGGACCGGCTGATCCTCGAGGCCTTCACGTTCACGGGCAAGGGCTCCCCGACGCTGACCAAGCGGCGGGAGGGCCTCGAGTATTTCCGCACGCATCACCGGCGGCCGCGCGACCGCGACATGATCCGCTCGATCTTCACGCGCGACAAGCCGGGCACCTCGGATCCCGCCGTCGCCGAGGCGCTCGCCGACGCCGAGCTGCCGTTCGGCGACTCGATCCCCACCGGGACCTACCTCGACATGACCGCGAACCTGCCGGTGGTCGATCCCGCCCGCGTGCAGGCGCCGGTGCTGCTCGTGCGCGGCGAGCACGACGGCATCGCGACCGAAGAGGACCTCCTCGACTTCTACCGTCGGCTGCCCAACGCCGATCGACAGTTCGTCGTGTTGGCCGGCGCCTCGCATGCGGTCGCGCTGGGCCACACCCGCAACCAGCTCTGGCACGTCATGCGCGCATTTCTAGAAATGCCCGCGCGGGACAGACATCCCTCCTGAGGAGGCCGTCATGGGACTGCTGAGTGACCGGGAGCTCGCGAGCCTGTTGCCGGCGGAGACCCACGCCTTCGCCGGACCGATTCCGACGCAGAGCGTGTCGAGCGACGAGTTCATGCCGGCGCCGCAGACGGCGCGCCAGCGTCGCGTCGAGGGGCGGCTCAAGGAGCTGGGCGGCGTGCTCGCGAAGCGCCACGGCATGACGCGGCGGCGGTTCCTCGCCACGGCGTCGGGCATGGCCGCCGCGTTCCTCGCCATGAACGAGGTGTATGGCGTGCTCTACGACGTGAGCACGGCCGAGGCCCAGACGCCGGAGGTGGCGAAGGAGCGCGCGGACGGCCTCAGCCGGCAGTTCATCATGGACTGTCACACGCACTTCCTGCGGGACGACACGCGCATCATGGGCTTCGTGCGCCAGCGTGAGGCCGTCGGCAAGGCGGGCTGGAACCCGGCGCTGCGCGGCAAGGAGCAGACCATCGAAGATCTAAAATTCGCGAACTACTACAAGGAGGTCTATCTCGACAGCGACACCAAGGTCGCGCTGATCTCCGGCGCCCCGTCGGAGATTCCGCAAGACTGGTTCCTCACCAATGAAATGAAGGCGGAGGCGCGCACGCGGGTGAACAAGGACGCGGGCTCGCGCCGCATGCTGAGCCACGCGATCTTCACGCCGGGCTACCCGGGCTGGATGGAGCAAGTCGATCACGCGACCCGCGAGCTCAAGCCGGACTCGTTCAAGGGCTACACGATCGGCGACAACACCAACAAGAACGTGAGCAAGCACCCGTGGCGAATGGACGACGACAAGCTCGTCTACCCGTTCTACGAGAAGCTGCTCAAGGCGGGCTACGACAAGGTCTGCGTCCACAAGGGCCTCTTCCCGCCCTCCGTCGAGCAGCAGTTCCCGCACCTGCTCGCGTACTCGGACGTGCGCGACGTGGGGAAGGCCGCCCAGGACTGGCCGAAGATCAGCTTCATCATCTATCACGGCGGCTACCGCTTCGCGGGCGGCGGCAAGGTCGAGGACGCCTGGGCGCAGTTCGAGAAGACGGGGCGCATCGAGTGGGTGACCGACCTCGCCGAGATCCCGTCCAAGCACGGCGTGAGCAACGTCTACGCGGACGTCGGCCAGCTGTTCGCGCAGACGACGATCGCGGAGCCGCGCGTGTCGGCGGCGATGATGGGCATGCTCGTGCGCGGCCTCGGCGCCGACCACGTGGTATGGGGCACCGACGCCATCTGGACGGGCTCCCCGCAGTGGCAGATCGAGGCGCTGCGGCGGCTGGAGATCCCGGAGGACATGCAGAAGCAGCACGGCTTCAAGCCGCTCGGCGCCGCCGACGGGCCGGTGAAGAGCCTGATCTTCGGCGAGAACAACGCGCGGCTCTACAAGTACGAGCGGCGCGCCGCGCTGGCCACCGACCGCATGGCCGCCCTCAGGGCGGAGTACGAGGCCGCGGGCGGCGAGCGGAGCAACCTGCGCTACGGTTACGTGGCGCCGGCGCGGGGCTGACGAGCGGGCGCCCGACTAGCGGGGACGACGGGCGCGCTGGAGGTTCGCGTGCCAGGCGCCGGACCGCACGAAGCGCGGGAACGTGACCCACTGCTCGCCCACGAAGCGGCTCACGAAGTCCGCGGCGCCGTCGAACGGCGTCGGCGCCTCCGCCTCGCGCCGGTGGCCGCGGCCCTGGAGCACGAGCGCGACAAGCATGGCGGCGATGGCGACGGCGATGCCCGTCAGCGATCGGCCCGAATCACCGGACGCGGATCCGCTTCAAAAGCGGCGGCGACCGCCGAGCGCGCGCTTGCGCAGGCGGAGCGACTTCGGCGTGACCTCGAGCAGCTCGTCCTCGCGGATCCACTCCAGGCACTGCTCGAGGTTCATGATGCGCGGCGGCGTCAGCCGGATGCTTTCGTCGGCCGACGAGGCGCGCATGTTGGTGAGCTTCTTCTCCTTGGTGATGTTCACGTCGAGGTCGTTGTCGCGCGAGTTCTCGCCGACGATCTGGCCCTCGTACACGAACTCGCCGGGATTCACGAACATCGTGCCCCGGGCCTGGAGGTTGTCGATGGCGTAGCCGGTCGTGCGGCCCGTGCGATCGGCCACGAGGGCGCCGTTCTGGCGGTGCGCGATCTCGCCTTGCCACTCGTCCCAGCCATCGAAGATGTGGTTCAGCAGGCCGGTGCCCCGCGTATCGGTGAGGAACTCCGTCCGGTAGCCGATCAAGCCGCGCGAGGGCAGGCGATATTCCAGCCGCACGCGTCCGGTGCCGTGGTTGACCATCTTGGTCATGGCGCCGCGGCGGGGGCCGATCTTCTGGGTGACGGCGCCGATGAACTCCTCGGGCACGTCGATCACGAGGTGCTCCATCGGCTCCAGCATCCGCCCGCTCTCCTGCCGCGTGATGATCTCGGGCTTGCCGACCTCCAGCTCGTAGCCCTCCCGGCGCATCAACTCGATCAGGATCGCCAGCTGCAGCTCCCCGCGGCCGGAGACCCGGAAGGTGTCGGGCGACTCCGTCTCCTCCACGCGGATGCCCGGGTTGAGCTTGCGCTCCTTCATCAGACGCTCGCGCAGCTGCGGGGAGGTCACGAACCGCCCCTCCTTGCCGGCGAAGGGCGACACGTTGGCCGAGAAGAGCATCGAGACGGTGGGCTCGTCGATCCGGATCAGCGGCAGGGCCACCGGGTTCTCGACGTCGGCCACCGTCTCGCCGATGTCGATCGACTCGATGCCGGCGATGGCGACGATGTCGCCCGCGCTCGCCTCCGGAATTTCCGTTCGTTTCAGTCCTTCATAGCCGTACAGCACGGTGACTTTTGCTGCCTCGATGCTGCCGTCGCGATGCACGACGGCGATGCGCTCGGCCTGCCGCACGCGCCCGTTGACGAGGCGGCCGATCACGAGCCGGCCGACATAATCGTCCCAGTCGAGCATCGTGACGCGGAACTGCAGGCCGGCGGCGGGATCGAAGCGGGGCGCCGGCACCGTGGTCAGGATGGTCTCGAAGAGCGGCTCGAGGCTCTGGCCCTCGGCCTTCAGATCCGTCGTGGCCGTGCCGACGCGCGCGTTGGTGTAGAGGACGGGGAAGTCGAGCTGGTCTTCGGTGGCGTCGAGGTCGATGAAGAGATCGTAGACCTCGTCGAGCACCTCGGCCGCCCGCGCGTCGCTGCGATCGATCTTGTTGATGACGACGATGGGCGGCAGGCCCGCCTCCAGCGCCTTCTTGAGCACGAACCGCGTCTGCGGCAGCGGCCCCTCGGCGGCGTCCACCAGCAGCAGCACGCCGTCCACCAGCGTCAGCGTGCGCTCGACCTCGGAGCCGAAGTCGGCGTGGCCGGGGGTGTCCACGATGTTGATGTGCACACCCTTATAAGTCACGGCCGTGTTCTTGGCCATGATGGTGATGCCCTTCTCGCGCTCGAGGTCCATCGAGTCCATGATCCGCTCGGCCACCGCCTCGTTCTGGCGGAACAGGCCGGACTGCCAGAGCATGGCGTCGACGAGCGTGGTCTTGCCGTGATCGACGTGGGCGATGATCGCCACGTTACGAATGCTTTCGCGCTGTTGCATCACTCCACTGTACCATGTCGACGTGCGGTGTCCGCGCTGCGGCGGTCAGAGCGTGCGACGCAGCTCGCGGGTCGGCGCGTTCGAGCGGCTGATCAGCATCATCTATATCTATCCGTTCCGCTGCCCGCGCTGCACCCACCGCTTCCGGGCGCTCAACTGGGGCCACCGCTACCCGCATCCGAAGGGTGAGCGGCGCGACAATGAGCGCGTGATGGTCCGGCTGCCGGCGCGGCTCACCGCGGGCACCGAGACCGCCGCGGCCGAGACGACGGACCTGTCGGTCAGCGGCTGCGCGGTGCGGACGGACGCGCGCTTTCCGCCCGGCACCGAGGTGCGGTTCACGGTGCAGCTGGGCGCCGCCGGCCGGTCCGTGGAGATTGCCGAGGCGGTGGTGCGTGCCAGCCACGAGGGCCGCGTCAGCCTGCAATTCGTCCACGTCGGCGTCGACGAGCAGCGGCAGCTCGCGGAGTACATCAACGCCGTTGCCCTGCCCATCAGCGGCGGCCGACCGGCCCGCCGGCCGCGCCTGTCGATCGAGGTGGTGGTGGTGGCGGTGGCCGGCCTGCTCGTGATCTTCCTGATTCTTTCGATGGTCACCCACATCGGCTCGCCCGCGCGGTGAGGCGGCCCGCGCCGTCGCCGCTGCTATAATGATCAGCGCTTTGTCCCCCCTCCGACCGCTCCCCGTGCTTCGCGCGCTGCTCGTCGTCGGCGCCGTCGCGCTCGGGGCGGGCTCGGCGTGGGCCCAGGACAAGCCGGCGGTCCGGACACCCCGCGCCGTGATGACGCTCGAGAAGGGCGGCGAGATCGTGCTCGAGTTCTTTCCTCAAGATGCGCCCCGGCACGTCGAGAACTTCCTGGCGCTGGCGAAGAAGGGTTTCTACGACGGGCAGCGCGTGCATCGCGTCGAGCGCGGCTTCGTCGTCCAGTTCGGCGACCCGCAGACGAAGACGCTGCCGCTCGACGACGCCCGCATCGGCGGCGGTGGGCCCGGCTACACGCTGAAGGCCGAGTTCAACTCCCGCAAATTCGAGCGCGGTGTGCTCGGCATGGCGCGCAGCAACGATCCAGATTCCGCCGGCAGTCAGGTCTACATCATGCTCGGCCCCGCCCCGCACCTTAACGGCCAGTACACCGCGTTCGGTCAGGTGACGAAGGGCCTGGAGGTCGTGGACACGATCCGCGTCGGTGACCGCATCAAGTCGATCAAGGTGGTGCCATGAAGCAGACGGGACTGATCACGCTCGACAATGGCAACGAGATCCGCCTGGAATTCTTCCCGCAGGACGCGCCGAAGACGGTCGAGAACTTCGTCACCCTGGCGAAGAAAGGCTTCTACAACGGCCTGACCTTCCACCGCGTCGTGCCCGGTTTCGTCGTGCAGGGCGGTTGCCCCAAGGGCACCGGCACCGGCGGCCCCGGCTACACCATTCCCGCCGAGTTCAACCAGAACAAGCACCTGCGTGGCTCGCTGGCCATGGCGCGCAGCCAGCAGCCCGACTCCGCGGGCTCGCAGTTCTACATCACCTACGGCGCGCAGCCGCACCTCGACAACGACTACACCGTGTTCGGCAAGGTCACGAGCGGCATGGAGCACGTCGATCGCATCCGCCAGGGCGACAAGATGAAGTCCGTCACCATCACCGAGGAATAGCGGTGCCCTGGTCGCTCCTGCTACGCGGCGGCATCGTCATCGACGGCACGGGGACACCGGGCCGGCGCGCCGACGTCGCCGTGGAGGGCGAGCGCATCGCCGCCGTCGCGCCGGGTCTCGCCGGCGCCGCCGACCGCGTCCTCGACGTCACCGGACGCGTGGTCGCGCCCGGCTTCATCGACATGCACTCGCACTCCGATCTCTTCTACTTCGGCTGCCCGTCGGCGGAGTCCAAGATCCGCCAGGGCGTGACGACGGAAGTCGTCGGCATGTGCTCCTTCTCCCAGGCGCCGGTTCGCCCCGAGCAGCAGGCGCTCATGAACGGCTGGGTCGGTGGCATCGGCATGACCCCGGACCTCCAGTGGGAGACCTTCGGCGAGTATCTCGACGCGCTGCGGAGCGTGCGGCCGTCGGTCAACGTCGTGCACCTCGTCGGCCACGGCGCCCTGCGCATCGCGGCCATGGGCTTCGAGGCGCGGCCGGCCGGCGCCGACGACCTGCGCGGGATGGAGCGGCTGCTCGGCGAGGCGATGGACGCCGGCGCCTGGGGCTTCTCCACCGGGCTCGTCTATCCGCCCAGCGCGTACGCGAACACCGAGGAGCTGATCGCCCTCGCGCGCTCGATGCGCTCGCGCCACGGGTTTTATTTCTCGCACGTGCGCGGCGAGTCGTCGATGCTGCTCGACTCGATCGCGGAGGCCATCCGCATCGGCGACGAGGGCGGCGTGCCCGCGCAGATCGCGCACGTGAAGGCCTCGGGCCGCGAGAACTGGTCCAAGCTGGACGGCGCCCTCGGTCTGATCGACGAGGCGCGCCGCCGCGGCGTGGACGTCGCCGGCGACGTCTACCCGTACAACGCCGGCAGCACGAAGATGGACAACCTCATGCCGGCGTGGGCCCACGAGGGCGGCATGGGGAAGCTGCTCGAGCGTCTGGCCGACCGTGCGACGCGCAAGCGCATCACCGACGAGTGTCTCGTGGACGGCGAGCGCTGGGGGACTGTCTCGCAGGGCGGCGTCGGCTTCGACCAGATCTTCGTCGCCGCGTGCCGTCGTCGCGAGCTGGAGGGCCTGAACCTCGCCCAGATCGCGACGCAGACGGGCAAGGCACCGGCCGAGGCGCTGATGGACCTGCTGCGCGAGGAGAAGTGCACGGTCGGCATGGTGTCCTTCTCGCAGAGCCTCGACAACGTCGCCAAGGTGCTGGCGCACCCGGCGCTGATGATCGGCTCGGATTCGATCCCGCTCTTCGAGGGCGAGGGCGACCGCCCCGGCAAGCCGCACCCGCGCTCGTACGGCACGTTTCCCCGCGTGCTCAGCGAGTACGCGCGCGAGCGCAAGCTGTTTGCCCTGGAGACGGCGGTGCACAAGATGACCGGGTTACCGGCGGCGCGCCTGGGCCTGCGTGACCGCGGCGTCGTGAGCGCGGGCGCGGTGGCCGACCTCGCGGTCTTCGACGCGGCCACCGTGAAGGACGAGTCCACCTATCCCGATCCGCACCGCTATCCAACCGGCATCCCGTACGTGATCGTGAACGGGCATGTCGCGGTGGACGGCGGCCGTCTCGTCGGCCCCCGCGCCGGACGCGTGCTGACACCGCCGCGATGACCCTGTGACGCGTCGGCGGCTGTCGACGCCGGTCATCGTCGGCGCCGTGGCCGCACTGATGGCGGTCTTCGACCTCGGCGCCGTCGTCTTCGCCACCAACGACGAGGCGCGTTTTCCGCTGCTCGCGCGCGACATCCTCACGCGCGGCGACGTGTGGTTTCCCCAGCTCAACGGCGTCGTCTATCAGAACAAGCCGCTGCTGCTGGCCTGGCTGATCGCGCTGGTCTCGTGGCCGATCGGGCAGGTGACCGCGCTCACGTCCCTGGTGCCCTCGATCCTGGCGGCGATCGCGCTCGCGCTCGTGGTCTACGCGGCGGCGCGCGACATGTTCGGGGCCGACGCCGGGCGCTACGCCGGCCTCGTGGTCGCGACCTCGCAGGGCTTCGTGATCCACGCGCGGCAGGCGATGCCGGACATGCTGCTGACGCTGTTCGTCACGGTCGCCTTGTGGCAGGGCTGGCGGCTCACGCGCGGCCGGCCGCGCGCCTGGCTCGGGTTCTATGGCGCCACCGGCCTCGCGTTCTGGACGAAGGGGCCCGCGCGGCGATCGTCGCTCCGTGGCCGCTCATCGGGCTCCTCGGTCAGCCGTCCGGGCTGCAGGCGGCCGTCGTGAACGATCAGATGGCGTGGTACCTGCGGCGGGCGGGCAGCGGGTCGGCGCTCGTCGCCCCGCTCCAGAACGCGTTCGGCATCCTGTTTCCCTGGGTGCTGCTCACGCCGCTCATCGTCGTGCAGGCGGTCCGCGCGCTCCGCGGCCGCGGCGGCGAGCGCGACACGGTGCAGCTGCTGCTCACGTGGGCGGCGGTGACGTTCGTCGCGGTCGCCCTCTCCGCCCAGCAGCGCGTGCGGTACTACCTGCCGCTCCTCACGCCGCTGGCCCTGCTGACGGGCTGGTGGCTGGCGGGGGTCATCGTGCGTCATCGCGCGGTCGCGAGGGTCCCGTGGGGCGTGTACGCGGCCGTGGGCGGCGCGCTCGCCGTGAGTGGCGGGGTGACGCTGGCCGCGCGCCCCGACACCCGCGCGCAGCTCGCCGCGGCCTGGCCGGTGTGGGGTGGCCTTGCCCTGGCGCTCGCGGTGCTCGGGCTCGCGGCCGTCGCCGCCGTCGTGTTGTCGCCGGCCACGCGCCGCCGCCCGCGAGCGTTTGCGCTGGCCTGCGTCATCGCGGCGCTCGCGGCCGCCGGCGCCTACCGTGCCGACACCCGCCGTCCGACGACCGAGGAGTTCGGCCGGCTGGAGGCGCGCGTGCGGCCGCTGGCCGGCGCGAACGGCGCGGTCATCGCGTGGGACGTCGCTGACCTGCCGCTGAACTTCTACCTGCGCCGGCCGGTGCTCGAGGTTCACACGCGCGAGGGGTTGTCGCGCGCGTTCGACGGGCACGCGGCCGTGGCCGTCGTCGGCGAGCGGGTGGTGCAGAGCGCCGACAACCCTGCGGGCGTCACCGTGCTATGGCGCGCGACCCTCGGCGCGCGCGGCGTCGCCGTGCTGGCACCTGACCGCTAAGCGAGCTACGCCCTCGGCCGTCGAACGGCCCCCGGGCGCGCAACTACATCCCTCCTCCGCCTGCTCCGCGGGGGACCCACTCGAAGTTCAGCACGCTGACGCGGGCCGTCGTGGTGCCCGCGGGCAGTGGCGCCTGGAAGAACGAGCGGCCGCGCGGCGGGACGTCGAGCGGCACGTAGGCGACGCGCCTCTCGATCAGCCGCCCCGCGGCGTCGAGCGCCTCGACGTTCAACCGCACCCGGGTGGCGTGGGCGTCGTAGACGTTGTAGACGTACCCCTCGAGCTGCGGCCCGCGGCGCCCGGCCGTCACCGTCGCGTCGACGCGGAAGTAGCGCGACTCGGGCGTGCCGGCGCCGAAGCCGGTGTCCTGCGCGGCGGCGCCGGTGGCCGCCATCAGCGTGAGCGCGATTGCTGCCAGCGTGACACGGTGGTGGGTCATCCTCTCCTCCAGGTAACCTATAGACTCTGGGGCGCCCCCTCGCGCGGTTCCGGCGTGTACACTTGCGGGCACTCGAAGGATCTACGGAGGCCGACCCATGCTGGATCTCGAGCTGACGGGCAAGGTGGCGATCGTGACCGGCGGCAGCGCCGGGCTCGGCCGCGCCGCGGCGATAAAGCTGGCGCGCGAGGGCGCGCGCGTGAGCATCTGCGCGCGCCGCAAGGAAGTGCTGGAGCGCACGGCGGGAGAGATCCGGCAGGCCGGCGGCGAGGTGCTCGCGATTCCCGCCGACGTGACGCGCGCCGAGGACGTGGAGGCCGTGGTGAAGGCGACCGCCGAGCGCTTCGGCGGCGTCGACATTCTCCTGAACAACGCCGGCACCTCGGCGGCGGCCGCCTTCATGGATGTCGACGACCGCACGTGGCAGACCGACATCGAGCTCAAGCTGATGGCCGCCATCCGGTTCTCCCGTCTGAGCATCCCGATCATGCAGAAGCGCGGCGGCGGCGTCATCATCAACGTCACCACCGTCGGCGGCAAGGCGCCGGCGGCGCGCGCGGTGCCCACGGCGGTGACGCGCGCGGCCGGCATCAACCTCACCAAGGGGCTCGCGAACGAGTACGCGTCGTCGGGCATCCGGGTGAACACGATCTGCCTCGGGCTCGTGAAGAGCGAGCAGTGGGAGCGCCGCGCGAAGGGCGGCGACGTCGAGGCCGTCTACCGCGAGGGCGCCAAGCGCGTGCCGATCGGCCGCATGGGCGAGGCGGAGGAGTTCGGCGACCTCGTCGCGTTCCTCGTCTCCGCGCGCGCGGCGTTCATCACGGGCACCGCGATCAACTTCGACGGCGGGATGGCGACGGTCGTGTAATCGTCCCCGCCTCCGCGACGCCCGGCGCCGGTGGCGCATCCAAAGCCATATGGATACCCTCAGCCTGGCCCGGTTCGATCGGACGCTCGAGTTGCCGACGGGCGAGCGCGTGCGCATTCGGCCCATCCGCCCCGAGGACGAGCTCCGTCTCTCCGAGCTCTACGACCGCTCCAGCCGCGATACCCGCTACCAGCGCTTCTTCACCGTTCTGCGTCGCCTGCCGCCGGACTGGGCACGTCTCCTCGCCAACGTGGACTACGATCGGCGCTTCGCACTCGTGGTGGAGGACCTCACGGCACCATCGACGTCCCTGATCGGCGTCGCGCGCTACGAACCGGTGGAGGAGGGCGTTGCCGAGGTCGCCTTCGTCGTCGAGGATCGCTGGCAGGGCAAGGGGCTGGGCACGCTGCTCATCACGGAGCTCTTTCGCGCCGCGGCGGAAAACGGGATCACGCGCTTCCGCGCCTCGGTGCTCGCCGACAACCGCCGTATGCTCGACCTGCTCGTGCGCCACGCCGACGTGCTCGAGCGCAGGGTGCAGCAGGGCGTGGCCGATCTGCTGCTGACGCCGAAGGCCTACCGGCCGCGCACCGTCAGCACCGGGCAGTGAGCGGTCGCCACCACGCGGCCGGCCACCGAGCCCAGGAAGAATCGCGCGGCGCCCGTGCGACCGTGGGTCCCGACGACGATCATGCCGGCGCGCCGTCCGCGCGCCGTCCTCACGATGCGGTCCGCCGGCACGCCCTCCACCAGCAGGCCGCGCGCCCTCACGCGAGCGCGACGGGCCTTGGCCACCAGCGTGTCGAGCCTGCGTTGCGCGGACGCGCGCTGCGAGCGGATCAGGGTGTTCCAGACGGCCGGCGTGACGTAGGCGTCGGCGACCAGCGGCGCCGGCGGGCTCAGCACGTGGAGTAGCAGCAGCTCGGCGCGATCGCGCCGCGCCATGTTCACGGCCCAGGTGAACGCCGCGCCCGAGGCGGCAGAGAAGTCGGTCGCGTGCAGGATCCCGGCCATGGCGCGCTCCTCCGTGCCGCCGAGGGTACCCCTTCGGGCGCGGCCGCTATTATGCTTTTTGAGGCATAATAGGCGGCGTGGCTCGCGTTGCCGGCGCCCTTCTCGTCGTCGCGCTCGCGCTGGTGCCGGCGGCCGCCCAGCCGCCCGCGTCGCGGACGGTCATCCTCTCGACCACGACCAGCACCCAGGACTCCGGTCTGCTCGACGTGCTGGTGCCGATGTTCGAGCAGCAGACCGGGTTCACGCTGAAGACGGTGCCGGTCGGGACGGGCCAGGCGTTGGCGCTCGCCGCGCGCGGCGAGGCCGACGTCGTCCTCGTCCACGCGCCGTCGCTCGAGAAGAAGTACGTCGAGGAGGGCACGCTGTCGAACCGCCGCCTCGTCATGGTCAACGACTTCGTCATGGTCGGCCCCACGCGCGACCCTGGGGGCGTCCGCGGTGAGACGCGCGCGGTCGCCGCGCTGGCGAAGATCGCGGCCTCGGGGTCCCGCTTCGTGTCGCGTGGCGACAGGTCCGGCACGCACGTCCTCGAGCAATCGCTCTGGAAGCAGGCCGGGGTGACGCCGGCCGCGCCGTGGTACATCGAGTCGGGGCAGGGCATGGGGGCGACTCTCGCGCTCGCCGACGACCGGCAGGCCTACACGCTGAGCGATCGCGGAACGTATCTCGCGTTCGGCCGGCGCGTGGCGCTCGCCATCCTGGTCGAGGGCGACCGCGCGCTGCTCAACGTCTACGCCGTGCTGGAGGTCAATCCCGCCAACGGGCCGCGCGTCAACACCGCCGGCGGTCGGGCCTTCGCCGACTTCATGCTGGCGCCCGGGACGCAGGCGGTGATCAAGACGTTCGGAGTCGAGAGACTCGGCCAGCCGTTGTTCGTGCCGATCGCCGGCAAGACGGATTCGGACCTCTAGTCCGTGGACCTGCTCGTCGCCGGCGTGCGGGAGGCGCTGCGACTCCTCGCCACCGGCGACCGCGAGGTGTTCGCGATCCTCTGGCTCTCGCTCCAGGTCTCCGGGCTCGCGACGCTGTTCTCGCTCGCGCTCGGCATTCCCGCCGGCGCCGCGCTCGCGTTGCTGCGCTTCCCCGGCCGCACGCTCGTCGTCTCCGCGGTGAATGCGGGGATGGGCCTGCCGCCCGTGGTGGTCGGTCTCTTCGTCACGCTCCTGCTATGGCGGAGCGGACCTCTCGGCGTGTGGGAGATCCTCTACACGCCGGCGGCCATCGTGCTGGCCCAGGCGGTGATCGCTGCGCCGATCGTCATGGGCATCACCCTGGCGGCGGTGCAGAACGTCCCCGAGAAGTTCCGGCTCCAGCTCCTCGGGCTCGGCGCCTCCCGCACGCAGATGGTCGGCGTGGTGCTGCGCGAGGCGCGGCTGCCCATGCTGGCCGCCGTGATGGCGGGCTTCGGTGGCGTCATCTCGGAGATCGGCGCCTCGATGATGGTGGGCGGCAACATCAAGGGACAGACGCGCACGCTCACGACGGCCATGGTGCTCGAGACGGGCAAGGGCAACTTCGAGGTCGCCATCGCGCTGTCGCTGCTGCTGCTCGCGCTCGTGTTCGGCGTCAACTGGACCCTGACCGCGGTCCAGCAGCGCCGCGTGTGGTGAGCGAGGCGGTGAGACAATGAGCGCGTCGATGGGCTTGATGCGCGCGCTCGTGCTGGTCCTGGCGCTGGGCTTCGCGGCGCCGGCGGCCGCGGAGGAGCTGATCCTCTCCGTGGCCATCAGCATGAAGGAGGCGGTCGAGGGTCTGGGCCGCCGGTTCACGGAGACGCGACGCGGCGTCACGCTGCGGTACAACTTCGGCTCGTCCGGCGAGCTGGCGAGGCAGATCGAAGCCGGTGCGCCCGTCGACCTCTTCGTCTCGGCGGCGGCGCGCCAGATGGACGAGCTGGAGGCGCAGGGCCTGATCGATCCCGCAACGCGCCGGGTGTTCGCGCGCAACGTCCTCGTGGTCGTCAAGCCCGCGGATTCCACGCTTGATCTCGTCCGGGCCGCCGATCTGCTGGACGCGCGCGTGAAGAAGATCGTCGTCGGCAATCCCAGGACGGTGCCCGTCGGCCAGTACGCCGAGGAGAGCCTCCGGGCGCAGGCACTCTGGGACCGGCTGCAGCCGAAGCTGGTCTTCGCCGAGAACGTGCGCCAGGCGCTCGACTACGTCGCGCGCGGTGAGGTCGACGCGGGCTTCGTCTACGCGACGGATGCCGCGATCCGTCCGGGTCGCGTGCGGGAGGCGTTTCGTCCGGCGGAGGACACCTACCGTCCCGTGACCTACCCGGCAGCCGTCGTCCGCGACAGCAAGCATCGCGCGCTCGCGGGGGCCTTCGTCGAGCAGCTCGTCGGCGCCGATGGCCAGGCCCTCCTCCGGCGCCTCGGCTTTCAGCCGCCGGCGCCGGGCGCCCGGTGAGGATTCGCGTAAAATCGGCGCGTGAGCGCTGAAACCGTCAGTGCGCTGGTGCTGTCCCTCCGCGTGGCGGTGCTCGCCACCGTCGTCAACGCGCTCGTCGGCGTGCCGCTCGCGTATCTCCTCGCGCGGCGGCGCTTCACGGGCAGGGCCCTGCTGGATCTCCTGGTCACGCTGCCGCTCGTGCTGCCGCCGACGGTCACCGGCTACTACCTGATCGTGCTCCTGGGCCGGCGCGGCTGGCTCGGCGCGCCGCTCTACGCGGCCACCGGCTGGACCATCGCGTTCACCTGGTACGCCGCCGTCGTCGCGGCCACGGTGATGGCGTTGCCGCTGCTCGTGCGCACCGCGCGCGCGGCCATCGAGTCGGTGGACCGCGACCTCGAGAAGGCGGCCTACACGCTCGGCCGCTCGGAGTGGCGTACGGCGCTGGAGGTCACGCTGCCGCTGGCGCGCAACGGCATCCTGGCCGGCCTCGTGCTGGCGTTCGCGCGCGCGCTGGGCGAGTTCGGCGCCACCCTGATGCTGGCGGGCAACATCCCCGGCAAGACGGCGACCGTTCCGCTTGCGATCTACACCGCGGTGCAGACCGGCGAGCAGTCCACCGTGCTCGTCCTCGTGGCGATCCTCACCGCGCTCTCGTGCGTGGTGCTGGTGGCGGCGGGCCGGCTCGGAGCGCGCGCGACGTGAGCGCGCTCGACGTCCGCATCGTCAAGCGGCTGCCCGGCTTCACGCTCGACGTCGCGTGGACGGCCGGCGACGGCGTGGCCGTGCTCTTCGGCCCCTCGGGCGCCGGCAAGACGCTCACGCTGCAGTGTCTCGCCGGCCTGTTGCGTCCCGACGAGGGCCGCATCGTCGTCGACGGCCGCCTGCTCTTCGAGGCGGCCCGCCAGGCGCGCGGACCGGTGGTGGACCTGCCGCCGCAGGCGCGGCGCGTCGGCTACGTCTTCCAGGGCTACGCGTTGTTCCCACATCTCACCGTCGCCGAGAACGTCGGTTTCGGGCTGCGCGACCAGCCCGCCGCGCGCCGCGCCGAGAAGACGGCCGAGGTGCTGGAGCGGCTCGGCCTGGCCGCCCACGCCACGCGCCTGCCGCGCGATCTGTCCGGGGGCCAGCGCCAGCGGGTGGCGCTCGGGCGCGCGCTGGCCATCGATCCCGCCCTGCTCCTGCTCGACGAGCCGCTCTCAGCGCTGGACGCGCCGCTGCGCCGCGCGCTGCGCGACGAGCTGCGCGCGATCCTGAACGACTGGCGCACGGCCGCCGTGCTGGTGACCCACGACTTCACCGAGGCGTACCGCCTGGGCGATCGCATCGTGGTGTATGACGCCGGCCGCGTGGTGCAGGCGGCGCCGCGCTCGGAGCTGCTCTGGCAGCCGGCCTCGGAGTCGGTCGCGCGCATCATGGGCATCCGCAACGTGCTGCACGGCAGCGTGGTGAAGGCCACGCCCGATCGCATCCAGATCCGCTGGCGCGGCCAGCTGCTGGAAGCGGTCAACTCACCGAGCCATTCGTACCTGCCCGCCCCCGATAGCCCGATCGCGTTCTTCATCCGCCCCGAGTACGTGCGGCTCATCCGCAAGGACCGCGGCGCCGCCGACCCGGCGCACCACATGAACCTCATGGAGGGCGCCGTCGTCGGCGAGGAGGACTTCGGCACCACGTGGAGCCTGCGCATCCGGCTCGACGCGCCCGGCGCGCCCGCGCAGGGCGAGCACGACCTCGAAGTCGAGGTGCCGCACCTCGTGTACGAGATCCTCGAGATCGACCGCGACCGCCGCTGGCAGTTCTCGATCCACCGCGGCTCGATCCACGTGTTGCCCGCGTGAGCCCTACGACAAGCCCTGCCGTCCTGGCCCTGCGCGACGTCCGGCGCCGCTATTCCAACGGCTATGCGCTCGACGTTCCTTCGCTCGACGTGATCGCGGGCGAGGTCCTCGGGGTGATCGGGCCCAACGGCAGCGGCAAGTCGACGCTGCTGCGCATCCTCGGGCTGCTCGAGCGCCCCGACGAGGGGCGGGTGCTCTTCGGCGGCCAGGCCGTGGACGCGCGCGAGGCGCTCGCCGAGCGCCGGCGGATGGCCACCGTGTTCCAGGAACCGCTGCTCGCCGACGCGAGCGTCCGCGACAACGCGGGCCTCGGCCTGCGCTTCCGCGGCGTGCCGGCCGCCGAGGCGACGGCGCGGGCGACGCGCTGGCTCGAGCGCCTCGGCGTGGCCGCGCTGGCCGCGCGCGCCGCGCGCACGCTCTCCGGGGGCGAGGCGCAGCGGGTGGCGCTGGCTCGCGCCCTCGTGCTCGAGCCCGAGGTGCTGCTGCTCGACGAGCCGTTCTCGGGCCTCGACGCGCCGACGCGCGCCGCGCTGGTGACCGACCTCGGAGCCATCCTGCGCGCCGACCGGGTCACCACCGTGCTGGTGACCCATGAGCGCGGCGAGGCGCAGGCGCTGGCCGACCGGGTGGCCGTGCTCATGGACGGCCGGCTGCGCCAGCTGGATGACACCGCGCGCGTTTTCTACGCCCCGGTCTCGCCGGAGGTCGCGCGCTTCGTCGGCGTCGAGACGCTCGTCGCCGGGCGGGTGCTGCGCCGCGAGGCCGGGGTCACCGCGGTCGAGGTCGGCGGGCAGGTGCTGGAGATTGCCGCCGAAGCGCCGGCGGGCGCGCGGGTGCGCGTCGGCATCCGGCCCGAGGACGTCACGCTGACCGTCGCCGACGGCGCACGGGTCGCGTCGAGCGCCCGCAACGTGCTCGAGGGCACTGTGACACGAGTGAGCGCCTCCACCCACGCGACCCACGTGCTCGTCGACGTCGGGTTTCCGCTCGTGGCGGCGGTGACCGCGCGCTCCGTCAGCGAGCTGGGGCTGCGCCCGGGCGCGCGGGTGCGCGCCGTGTTCAAGGCCAGCGCCGCGCACCTGATGCCGGTGTGACGCTCCGGGGCGCGGGCGGCTTGACTCCCTGCCGACGGGGGGATATAAGGAAGGCACCCGAAACCAGAGTGAACACTTGGACGGGGGTCGGTATTGACGATGAAGCAGGACGAGCCAGCGGCCACGCCTCCGCTGGCTTTGTTTGTTTTACGCCGCCGTTCCCTCCCAGACGCAGAAGGAGGTCCTGCATGACCCAGGAGAACCTCATCGACCGACTGATGGCCGAGAACGACGAGTTCCGCCGTCTCCGATCGGAGCATCAAGGCTATGAACAGGAACTGGAGACGCTGCGTGGGACCGCGCCGCTCTCGACAGACCAGCAGTGGCGGATGAGCGAGCTGAAAAAGCTGAAGCTGATGGCCAAGGACCGGATGGAGTCCATCATCCGGCACGCGCGCCCGGGCGTCAGCGCCTGACGCGGCGACGAGCTGTCCGGCCGCGGAAGGCCGCCCGCGACGACGGCTTCCGCGGCCTTTCGCATCTTTCCCCCCGTGGTGACGCCCGCATGGTCGACGTGTCCGCCAAGCCCGAGACCGTCCGCGAGGCCGTCGCGCGCGCGATCATCAAGATGAAGCCCGCGACCCTGAGCGCCGTGCGCCACGGCGACGCGCCGAAGGGTGACGTGCTCGGCACCGCGCGCACCGCGGGGATCCTCGCGGCCAAGCGCACCTCGGAGCTGATCCCGCTCTGCCATCCGCTGCGCCTCACGAAGGTGGACGTCACGTTCGACGCGCGCCGCGGCAACGGCACCCTCGGCGTCGAGGCGCGCGTACGCACCGTGGACAAGACCGGCGTGGAGATGGAAGCGCTCACGGCGGTGACGGTGGCCGCGCTGACGGTGTACGACATGGTGAAGGCGCTCGAGAAGGGCGTCACCATCGCGAAGGTCGAGCTCGTCGAGAAATCCGGCGGCAAGTCCGGCCACTGGCGTCGGCGGTAAACTAACCCCGTGAAGACCGCGCTCGTCTACTCCGACAAGGCGGACAGCTTCGACTACGGGCGCGAGCACCCGCTGCGCATGGAGCGGCTGCCGCTCACGTGGCGGCTGATGCGCGCCTACGGGCTGACGACGCTGCCCAACGCCCGCGTCGTCGCGCCCGAGCCCGCCGCCGAGACCGACATCGCGCGCTACCACACGCGCGAATACCTCGACGTCCTCAGGCGCGCCGACGCCGGCCTGGATCCGGCCGACGGCGCCATCTACGGCCTCGGCCTCGGCGACAACCCCGTCTTCCGCGGACTCTGGGAGGTGGCGCAGCTCGTGGCCGCCGGCTCGCTCACGGCCGCCGACCTGGTCGCGAGCGGCGCGGTCGACCGCGCCTTTCACTTCGCGGGCGGGCTGCACCACGCGTTCCCCGATCGCGCCTCCGGCTTCTGCTACGTGAACGACGCGGTGCTGGCCATCTTGAGATTGCGCGAGCGCGGGCTGCGGGTGGCCTACGTCGACATCGACGCGCACCACGGCGACGGCGTGCAGCACGCCTTCTACGCGGATCCCAACGTGATGACGATCTCCACCCACGAGCGCGGCGAGCGCCTGTTCCCCGGCACCGGCTTCGTGCGCGAACAAGGCGAGGGCGCGGGCGTTGGCTTCTCGGTGAACCTGCCGCTGGAGGCCTACACGGACAGCGCCGTGTACCTGCCAGCCTTCGAGGCGGTGGTGCCGCCGCTCATCGAGCGCTTCAAGCCGGACGTCATCGTGGCGCAGCTGGGCGTGGACGCGCACCGTACCGACCCGCTCACGCACCTGGCGCTCGATGTGCAGGGTTTCGGCCGCGCGGTGCAGCGCATCGCCGCGCTGGCGCCCAGGCTGGTCGCCCTCGGCGGCGGCGGCTACGACCTGCGCAACGTGCCGCGCATGTGGACGGTGGCGTGGGCGGTGCTGAACGGCGTGGAGCTGGCGCCGACGCTGCCCGACGCCTTCGCCGACGACCCCCACACCCCCCCAGCGTTCGTCGCGCCCCGGCAAAGCCGTGGCGCGCCTCGTTACCGCGCGGCGACGATAGGGGCCCCGACGTGGCCCCCACACCCCCCAGCGTTCGTCGCGCCCCGGCAAAAGCCGTGGCTCCTCGATTTCGCGCGTTAGCAACAGCCGAGCTTCGTCGCCAGGTCCTCGAAGTCGTTCGCGACGACATCCACCGTCGGGTCCGCCGGCAGGTCGTTCTTCGGCTTGTCGCCGAATTCGCGGGGCCGATGCACGTACGCCGTGAGCAGCCCGCACGCGCGCGCCGCCTGGAGGTCGGAGTAGTGCGCGGCGACCAGCATCGTCTCCGTGGGACGAAGACCGAGCAGGCCGGCGGCGCCGAGATAAGTCTCCGGCTTGGGCTTGTAGGCGCGGTAGAGCTCGCACGAGAGGTTCACGTCCCACGGCAGGCCGACGTGCTTGGCCATGTTCGTGAGCAGCGCGAAGTTGCCGTTGGATAGCGGCCCGATGACGAAGCGACGCTTGAGCCGCGTGAGCCCGGCCACCGTGTCCGGCCACGGGGTCAACCGGTGCCAGACGCGGTTGAGATGGTCGCGCTGGGCCTCGTCGAGCTTGTCGAGGCCGAATGACGGTGCGAGCGCGTCGAGCGACTCGCGATGCAGCACGTCGAGGATCGTCCACGGCCGGCGGCCCGAGCGCACCTCGTCGAGCGCCGGCTGATAGCGGCCCCGCCAGGCGTCGGCCAGCGCCGGCCAGTCGACGGCGGTGCCCCAGCGCCGGTCGAGCGCCCGGCCCTCCGCGATGATGCTGCCGCGCCAGTCCACACACGTGCCGAACACGTCGAAGATGAGGGCTTTGGGGGTCAGGGGTGGCATGCGGACATGCTACAGTGACGGGGATTCGGAGGTCCACCGTGCGCGGAGTGTTGATGACGTTCGAGGGCGTCGAGGGATCGGGCAAGTCGACCCAGATCCGGCGCCTCGAGCGGTGGCTGCGACGCGAAGGCTATCGCCCCGAGACCACGTCCGAGCCCGACGGCACCGCGCTCGGCGTCGCCGTGCGGCGCCTCTTCGAGCGTGAGCCGCGCCCGCTCGCCGAGATGTTCCTGTTCATGGCCGCGCGGCACCAGCACGTCGTCGAGAAGCTGCGGCCGTGGCTGCGCGCGGGCCGGATCGTCCTCTGCGACCGCTACACCGACGCCACCATCGCCTACCAGGGCTACGGGCGCGGCGTCGATCCCGAGCTGATCCGCGAGATGAACGTGCAGGCCACCGGCGGCGTGCTGCCGGATCTCACGCTCCTCTTCGACCTCGATCCGGCCATCGGCGTCCGGCGGATCTCCGGCCGGCGCCTGGATCGCTTCGAGCGCGAGAAGCTCGCCTTCCATCGGCGCGTGCGGCGCGGGTATCTCGAGATCATGCGCGCCGAGCCCAAGCGCGTGCGCCGCCTGGATGCCTCCGCCCCGCCCGCCGAGGTCGAGCGCCAGGTGCGCGCGATCGTGCAGGAGTTCCTGGCGCAGCCCCCCGGGGGGAAATAAATGAAGCTCGACGCGATCGCCGAGCAGCCGCGCGCGGTCGAGCAGCTGCGGCGCGCCCTCGACGGCGGCCGCGTCGCGCACGCCTACGCGTTCGTCGGGCCCGCCGGCAGCGGGCGCTTCACCACCGCGCTCGCCTTCGCGTCCGAGCTGCTCGGCGCCGATGCCACCCGCCATCATCCCGATCTCCACGTGGTGATGCCGACGCCGCCCGAGTCGAATCCGAAGGGCGCGCGCGCGATCCGCATCGGCGCCATCCGCGAGCTGGAGCGCCGCGCCTCGCTGCGCCCGGCGCTGGCCGGCCGCCGCGTGCTGATCCTGGATGAGGCCGAGCGCATGACCGACGATGCGCCGCAGGCGTTCCTCAAGTTTCTGGAGGAGCCGCCGCCCGCCACCGTCGTCATCCTGATATTGTCGCGGGCGCGCGCCGTGCCGGCCACCGTGATCTCGCGCTGCCAGATCATCCGGTTCCGCCCGCGCCGGGTGGCCACGGCCGCCGGGGCGATGGTCGCCGACGCCGCGGCCTGGATCGAGGAGACGCGCACGCAGGGTGTGGCCGCGCTCTTCAAGCGGAGCGAGCGCGTGGACCGCGAGCGCGCGGAGGCGCTCATCGACGGCTGCTGGCTGCTCTGCCGCGACCTGGTGCTCGCGCGCGCCGGCGCGCCGCCGGCGCTGCTGACCGATCCCGCGCGCGCCGACGCGCTGGCCGACGAGGCCGCGCGCTGGAGCGACGATACCGCGCTGTATCGCGCGATCGAAGCCTGCCGCGAGGCGCGGCTGGCGCTCATCAACAACGTCACCCCGCGCCTGACGGTGGACACGCTGCTGGCGCGGGTGGCGCGGAGGGCGGCCTAGCCCCCGGAGGGTACACGTGAACGAAGACCTGTCCGAGATCCTGGACGAATATCTCGTCGGCGTACGGCTGCGCGCCACGGTCCCCGCCGACGACTACAAGCTGGTCGGCGACGTGGTCCTGCACGTGGGCGACGTCGTCGTGGTCGAGACGCAGACCGCCACCGCGCTCGGCGAGGTGCGGCGCCCGCGGCGGGCGATCCCGGAGTTCCGCCGCGACCGGCTCTACCGCCGGGTGGTCGGCCTCGCCCCCGAGGACGACGCACGCGAGTATCGCGACCAGCGGCGGCGCGAGGAGGCGGCCATCGTCACCAGCGGGCGGCTCGCGCGCTCGCGGGGCCTGGCCATGAAGGTGGTGGACGTCGAGATGCCGACGGGCCAGCGCCGCGTGACCGTCTACTTCAGCAGCGAGGAGCGCGTCGACTTCCGCGATCTCGTGCGCGACCTCGCCCGCGAGTTCCGCGCGCGGATCGAGATGCGCCAGATCGGCGCGCGTGACACCACGCGCGTGCTCGACGGCATCGGCCCGTGCGGGCGCCAGCTGTGCTGCTCGTCGCACCTCAGGAAGTTCGAGCCGATCTCCGTGAAGATGGCCAAGGCGCAGGACATGCCGCTGACCGACAGCAGATTGCTGGGCAACTGTGGACGGCTCAAGTGCTGTCTTCTCTACGAGTTCTCGACGTACCAGGAGCTGCGCAGCTACCTCCCGCGGGTGAACACGCCGTGCGAGGCGTCGTGCGGCGGCGGCGGCTGCATGACGGGCAAGGTCCGCTCGCTGCGCGTGCTCAAGCAGAGCGTCGTGGTGGGCTTTCCCGACGGGACGGAGGCGGAGGTGCCGCTGAGCGAGCTGACGTGGGAAGGCCGCGATCACGTGCGGCCGGAGCCGGAGCAGCCGTCGGCGTGAGCGACCGCTTCTTCTATCTCACGACCCCCATCTACTACGTCAACGCGGAGCCGCACCTCGGTCACGCCTACACCACCATCCTGGCCGACGCGATGGCGCGCTGGCACCGTCTGGCCGGCGATCGCGTGTGGTTTCTCACCGGCACCGACGAGCACGGCGACAAGATCGCTCAGGCGGCCACGGCCGCCGGGGTCTCGCCGCAGGCCTACGCCGACCGGATCTCGGCCGTGTTCCGAGAGACGTGGCGGCGGCTCGGCATCAGCAACGACGACTTCATCCGCACCACCGAGGCGCGGCACGAGAAGGTCGTGCAGAAGATCTTGCAGGCGCTCTGGGACGCCGGCGAGATCTACCTCGGCACGTACGGCGGGCACTACTGCTTCGGGTGCGAGCGCTTCTACACGGAGAAGGAGATCGTGGACGGCAAGTGTCCCGATCACCTCACGCCGCTGACGTGGATCGAGGAGGAGAACTACTTCTTCAAGATGTCCAAGTACCAGGCGTGGCTGATCGAGGAGATCCAGCGCCGACCCGACATGATCCGCCCGGAGCGCTATCGCAACGAGATCCTCGGCTTCCTGCGCGATCCGCTTCAAGATTTGTCGATCAGCCGGCCGCGCACGCGCCTGGAGTGGGGCATCCCGCTGCCGTTCGACGACAAGTTCGTCACTTACGTCTGGTTCGACGCGCTCATCAACTACGTCTCCGCGCTCGGCGGCCCGGGCGACCAGCGCTACGAGACGTTCTGGCCGGTCGTCCAGCACCTGATCGGCAAGGACATCCTCAAGCCGCACGCCGTCTACTGGCCGTGCATGCTCAAGGCCGCCGGCCTGCCGCTCTTTCGTCATCTCAACGTGCATGGCTACTGGCGCATCGGTGGCGGCAAGATGTCGAAGTCCGTCGGCAACGTGGTCGAGGCGCTGGCGCTGGCCGACAAGTACGGCACCGACGCCTTCCGCTATTTCATCCTGCGCGAGATGGTCTTCGGCCTCGACGCCGACTTCTCAGAAGAAGCGCTGGTCGCGCGGCTGAACGCCGACCTCGCCAACGACCTCGGCAATCTCGCCTCGCGCGCGTCGACGCTGATCGTAAACTTCGCCGGCGGCGTGGTGCCGGCGGCGGGGGCGGCGGCGCCCGAAGAGCGGGCGGTGGCCGCGGCCTTTGAAACGGCGCTGAAGGACACGCGCGCGGCGATGGAGGACTACGCGTTCCATCGGGCGCTGGCGGCGCTCTGGGAATTCATCGCGGTGGTGAACCGCTACGTCGACGCGAGCGCGCCGTGGGAGCTCCGGAAGGATCCGGCGAAGCAGCCGCGGCTGAACGCGGTGCTCTATACGCTCGCCGAGTCGCTGCGTTGCCTCGGCATCGTGCTGGCGCCGTTTCTGCCCGACGCGTCGGCGACGATCCGCGCCGCCCTCGGTCAGAGCGGCGCGTCCGCGCTCGCCGACGCGGTGTGGGGCCGGCTCGAGCCCGGCGCGCGCGTGGCGAAGATCACCGCGCTGTTTCCGCGCGTGGAGGACAAGAAGACGGCTCCCACGACACCCGCCGCCGCCGGCGCGAGCGATGGTGGCGCGCGCATCAGCATCGAGGAATTCCAGAAGATCGATCTGCGTGTGGCGCAGGTGCTCGCCGCCGAGGCCGTGCCGAAGTCCAGGAAGCTGCTCAAGCTGCGTGTGTCGCTCGGCACCGAGGAGCGCACGGTGCTGGCCGGAATTGCCGAGCATTATGCGCCGGGCGATCTCGTCGGCAAGAAGGTGGTCGTGGTCGCCAATCTCCAGCCCGCAAAACTGATGGGCATCGAGTCGCAGGGTATGGTCCTGGCCGGCGAGGGTGGACAGGGCTTCGGCGTGGTGATGCTCGACCGCGATCTGCCGCCGGGCTCGAAGGTGAAATGATCACCGACGACTACGTGCGCACCATCCTCGAGGTGGCGGCGCGCGACGCCTCCATCGCGCGTCTTCTGCGCGAGATCTGCGCGCTGGAGGGCGGCGTGCGCTCGGGCGCGCTCGACGTCGTCGGCGCTCACCTGCGCGCCACCTCCGCCGCCGCCGACGTGCTCGACTGCGTGCAGGCGCTGCGCCATGACGACGTCGCCCGCGCGATCATCGATCACCTCGGACCTCCGGGGTGAACGACGGAGTGAGCGACAAGGACGCGGTGCAGGGCAACGCCGACGTGCATGACAACGCCGGCGTCAGCCCGTTTGTCGTCACCCGGTCCTCCACCTTCGAGTTCGTGCGGCGCTGGGGGATCTCGATCGCCTCGTTCGTCGGCGGCCTCCTCACGCTCTTCGTCTTTCGCCGCGGCCTGCCGCGCGTGGGGCTGATCGTCGGCTATTTGCTGCTGCTCTGGCTGCTCGTGGCCGTGCTGATCCAGGCGCGCGACACGCTGGCGACGTCGGAGCGACGCACACATCGATTCGTCCTGACGGCGACCGAGTACGCCGTGCAGACGCTCTATCACGGCGTGCTGCTCTTCCTGCTGCCCGCCTACTGGGCCGCCACCACGCTGACCTCGGTCAACGTCGCGTTCTTCCTCGCCCTCGTGGTGCTGGCGCTGATCGCCACGTTCGATCCCTGGTACCAGGCGCTCGTGCACCCGCGGCCGTGGGCCGGCTACGTCTTCTTCCTCGTCTCGCTCTTCGGCGCGCTGAACCTCGCACTGCCGCTGATCGGCGTGCCGCCGGTGGCGGCGCTGGCGATCGCCGCGTGGATCGCGGTGGTGGCGCTCACGCCGGCTGTCTGTCGTGGGCGCGCATGGTCGTGGAAGCGCGGACTCGCCGTCACCGCGCTGCTCGGCATGCTGGCGACGAGCGCGGCGCTGGCGGGCCGTCGCGCGATCCCGCCCGCGCCGCTGTTCGTGGCCGACTCGCATCTGGGCTGGAACGTCGGAACGGTCGACTCGCTCGAGCCGAAGTCCCCGATCCCGGCCGCGGCGTTGCTGCAGAACGGCCTGATCGCCTACACGGCGATCTATGCGCCGGCGGGCCTCAAGCAGCCGGTGGATCACGTCTGGCGCCTGGAGGGCCAGATCATCAACGTCATCCGCCTGACGCCGGTAGAAGGCGGCCGCCGCGAGGGCTATCGGACGTTTTCGCGCAAGACCAGCTTTCCCGCCGACCCGCGGGGACGCTGGACGGTGGACGTCGCGACGGCGACGGGTCAACTGATCGGCCGCCTGCGCTTCCGTGTCGCGCCGTGAGGGGCGCTGTTGCGAGGCTCTCATGAGCGTCGAGCTGTTCGACACGCACGCGCACCTGCATTTCCCCGACTTCGACGCCGACCGCGCGGAGACGCTGGCGCGCGCCCGCCAGGCGGGTGTGACGCGCGTGCTGACCATCGGCACGGAGGTGCCGACGTCGCGCGCGGCCATTGCGCTGGCCGAGAGCGAGCCCGACGTGTGGGCGGCCGTGGGCGTGCATCCGCACGACGCGGCCGAGGCCGACGAGGCGACGCTGGCGGAGATCGAGCGACTGGCCGGCGCGGCGCGCGTCGCGGCCGTGGGCGAGATCGGCCTCGACTTCTTCCGCAACCTCTCGCCGCGCGACGCCCAGGAGCGCGTCTTCCGTCACCTCATCGGCGTCGCCTGCCGCGCGCGCAAGCCGGTGCTCGTGCACTGTCGTGATGCCCACGCCGAGGTGCTGGCGATCCTCGCCGAGGAGCGCGCGAGCGAGGTCGGCGGCATCATGCACTGCTTCTCGGGCGACGTGGCGATCGCGCGCCGCTGCCTCGACCTCGGCCTGCTCGTCTCGCTGGCGGGACCGGTGACCTATCCGAACGCGCGCGCACTGCCGGAGGTCGCGCGCTTCGTGCCCGCCGATGGGCTCGTCGTCGAAACCGACTGCCCGTTTCTGCCGCCTCAGGGTTATCGCGGCAAGCGCAACGAGCCGGCCTACCTCGCGCTCACGGCTGCACGCGTGGCGGAGCTGCGCGGCGAGCCGCTCGAGGTGTTCGCTCGGCACGCGTCGGACAACGCCCGCCGCCTGCTGCGCATCGGCTGATGTCGCTGCGCGACATCGGCTTCTTCGTGCGCGGACGCCTGAACCGCGCGATGAGTCGCGTGCTCAAGGGGAGGGCGGCCGCGCACCGTGAGACGCCGGCGCCGCTCGACGCGGTGCTGAGCGGTCCACGCACGCCGCTCGCGCTCTCGCGTCTGCTCACCGCGCGCGACAACGCCGCGCGCGAGTCGGCGGTGGCCGCGTGGCTCACCGCGCGCGGCGTGCCGTTCACGCGGCATCGGTTCGCGACGTTCGAAGGCCGCGGCGACAACTACATCGTCGAGCTCGGCGGCGGCGACCGCACGCTGGTGCTCGTGGCCCACCACGACGCGGTCCCCGGCAGCCCCGGCGCCAACGACAACGCCGCCTCCGTGGCGATTCTGCTGGCCCTGCTCGAGCGGCTGGCCGCGGCGCCGCCGTCGCGCCTGCGCGTGCGGCTGCTCTTCACGGCGTGCGAGGAACTCGGCTATCTCGGCGCGCGCGTCTACGTGCGCGAGGCGTCGATGGATCGGATCGCCGGCGTGGTGAGCCTCGAGCTGTGCGGCATGGGCGACGCGCTCGCGATCTGGGACGCGGCGACGGAGACGCCGTTCTTGCGCACCGTGCGCGGCGCCCTCGAGAGCGTCGGGCGGCGCGCCGACGAGACCTATCACGTGGTCGGCCGCATCCCCGTGTTCGGAAGCGACCATCGTGCCTTCGCCGCCATGGGCGTTCCCGCGTACGGGCTCACGGTGGTGCCGGTCGCCGAGGCCGACGCGTTGCGCGCGTTCGTGTTCAGCCCGATGAAGAGCGCGCTGCGTGCCGTGAAGCGCCGTCCGGTGCCGTTCGACACCTACCACACGACGCGCGACACGCTGGCCACGCTGGACGGCCGCGCACTGGACGCGGTGGTCCAGGCGCTGGAAGCGCTGGTGGTTGAGGCCGCGACGACGCGGCCGCGCGAGCCCTAGCCCGAGAGCAGGCGGCGGCTGCGGTCGGCGTCCGCGCGGGGCACGAGCAACACCGCCTCGCCCTGCGCGCCGACCGTGAACGGATAGACCGACTGCGGAATGCGCGAGCGGATGAGGACGGGGATCCCCTCGCTCTCGAAGAGTCCTTTGACGACGAGGGCCTCGCGCTGATCGCAGCGGTGAACCTCGACGAG
>QHSB01000115.1 GCA_003220335.1 Candidatus Rokuibacteriota bacterium | reverse complement strand
ACGACGTCTGCGAGTTGATCGGCATCGGCAGGATGTGCAGGTTGTGGCTGCCGCGGCAGTCGCCGGCGACCATCGGCGCCGTCGCCCACGGCGAGGTGATCTCGCCCGGCGCCGGCCAGTCGCCCTGCGCGAACGCGAGGAGCACCGGATCGTCCTTGCCGCCGTAGGTGAAGCCCTTCTTCGTCTTGATGTTGTGCAGCCGCTCGGCCGAGCAGATGTAGCCGAGCTGGTCCTTGTCGCCCTTCTCGTTGCGGCTCCAGATGCGCGCGATGACGAAGCGCGAGGAGCGCGTGAGCCCCTCGATGTCGTAGAGGTCCTCGGGCGCGCGCAGCGTGATGACCTTTTCCTGCAGGCCCTTGGCGAGCTCCTCCATCTTGCCGTCGAGCGCCTTGGGGTCGCGCGGGTGGGCGCCGGCCTCGATGGCCTGGGCCTTGGTGTCGAGGTCGACGATCTCGAAGATGTAGCCGCGCTTCATCTTCGAGGCCGCGATGATGAGGCCGGTGTTGAAGCGCGGCAGCATGTAGGCGCCGGTGGCGTAGTGGTTGAACGCCATCGGCTCCGTCTTGTCGGCGAAGGACACGAGCACCGTCTGCGATGGATTGTCCTTGCGCACGGGGAACGGCAGGGTCACCGTGGCCGGCCCGGCGCCGCGCAGGTTGCCGGTGAAGGCGTCGGCCACGAGGTCCTGCCCGGGCCCGTAGAGGCCGAGCTCGGCGGCCTTGGTGGCGCCCTCCTGCAGCGCGTCCCACATGAGCTCGTCGACCACGGACATGTCGACGGACTCGGTCATGATGCCGGTCACCGCGCAGTCGTCGCCGGTATGGGTGACGATGAGCGAGGTGAAGATCGGCTCGCCGCGGTAGCCGTTGTTGTCGAGCACGTGCTTGGCGATGATCGACTTCACCTCGTCGGCGGCCACGACGTGGCCGCCCACGCCACCCACGTCGGCCTTGGTGGCCTTGATGAACCGACGCACGAGCGCCGGGTTCTTGGCGAAGACGTACGACTTGTACGAGAAGATGTTCGGCGTGTTGGTGACGGGGATCTTCTCCGTGACCGTGTGCGGCAGCCCATCGAGCTCGTTCTTCGACTGGTGGTAGGCATCCGGTGCGACAGACTTGCCGTTGCCATAGCGTCGTGCGCCCATGCTCGGCCTCCCTCGGCGTTGGGGGGTGGGAATTCCCGTGTCGCCGCGAAGGATAACGGGGTAGACTGGGCCCGTCAAGCAAGAACTTGACGACGATGAAATTAATTTCTCAGCCCTCTCGCGAGACCCGCCAGATGGTCCAGTGCCTGGAGCTCTACTACAAGCAGGGCCGCAGCCAGAAGGACATCGCGGTCGCCCTCGGCGTGTCGGCGGCCACCGTCTCGCGCCTGCTCAAGCGCGCGATGGACGACGGGCTCGTGCGCGTGGAGCTGGACCTCCCCCGCACCGAGGAGCTGGAGACCGGGCTCGTGCAGACGTATGGGCTGCGCGAGGCGGTGGTGGTGGCGTCGGGCGGGCGCGGCGACCTGCGCGCCGAGCTGGGGGCGGCGGCCGCCGCCTACTTCGAGAAGGTCGCCGAGAACGGCATGCGCATCGGGCTCTCGTGCGGGCTCACGCTCTATCACACGATCCACTCGCTGCGCGAGCGCCGCCTCCGCGATCTCGCGCTCTACCCGCTGTCGGGCGAGAGCACGCTCAAGCTCGTCGACATCTTCGCCAACACGCTCGTCGGCATGATGGCGGCCAAGTACCGTCCCCACGTGCGGGCCTACGCCCTGCCCGTGCAGCACCTGCTCTCGCTCAAGGAGATCGAGCGCGAGCGCCGGCGGCTGCTGCGCGATCCCGAGGTGCGCTCGATCTACGACGCCGCCCAGGACGTGGACATCGCGCTGGCCGGCGTCGGCGTCATCGCCGAGCAGACACCCGGCTTCTGCGCGCTGGCGGAGTCCTACGGCGTCAGTGTCAAGCGGCTGCGCCAGCTCGGCGTGGTGGGCGAGATCAATTACCAGCCATTCGACGCCGACGGCCACGTGGTGGATCGGCCGGAGCTGCGCGCGCTGTCGCATCGGCTGCTGTCCGTGGAGGGCGCGCGGCTACAGGCGCTCTCGCGCCGCGACGGCCGCTCCGTGATCGCGGTGGCCGGCGGCAAGACCAAGGTGGACGCGCTGCGCGGCGCGCTCACCGGCCGGTTCATGAACGTCCTCGTCACCGACGAGGACGCGGCCATCGCCCTCCTGCGCCGCTAGCGGGCGGGACTTCTCTCGCCGGCGGCGCCGGGCACGGATGCCTCCTCGAAGGCGCCCATCCGCCGGAACTTCTCGTAGCGCTCCGTGATCAACGCCTCGCGTGGCTTGGCCTTCAGCTCGGCCAGTTGCGCGCGCAGCACCACGCGCAGCCGCGCGGCGGCGCCGTCCCAGTCGCGGTGCGCGCCGCCCACCGGCTCCGGCACGATGCCGTCGATGACGCCCAGACGCAGCAGCTCGGGCGCCGTGGTGCGCATGGCCTCCGACGCCTCCGGCGCCTTGGCGGCATCACCCCAGAGGATCGCCGCGCAGCCCTCGGGCGAGATCACGGAGTAGACGGCGTGCTCGAGCATCAGCACGCGGTTGCCCATGCCGATGGCCAGGGCGCCGCCGCTGCCGCCCTCGCCCGTCACCACGGCCACGATCGGGGTCGGCAGCGACGCCATGCGCCGCAGATTGCGCGCGATCGCCTCCGCCTGGCCGCGCTCCTCGGCGCCCAGCCCCGGATAGGCGCCGGGCGTGTCGATGAACGTGAGGATGGGCTTGCCGAACTTCGCGGCCAGCTCCATGAGGCGCAGCGCCTTGCGATAGCCCTCGGGGTGCGGCATGCCGAAGTTGCGCGCGATCTTCTCGCGCGTGTCGCGCCCCTTCTGGTGACCGATCACGACCACCGACTGCCCATCGAAGCGCGCGAGGCCGCCGATGATGGCCGGATCGTCGCGGAACAGGCGGTCGCCGTGCAGCTCGGTGAATTCCTCCAGCAGCAGCTTGCACCAGTCGCGCGTGTGGGGACGCTTGGGGTGCCGCGCCAGCTGCGTGCGCTGCCAGGGCGTGAGGCCGGCGTACGTGCGCTGGCGCTGGCGCTCGAGGCGTTCCTGCAGGCGCGCGATCTCGTCGGCGTGCGCCGGGTCGTCGGTCGCCTGGAGGGCCGCGATGCGGATCTCCAGCTCCAGGAGCGGCTGCTCGAAGTCCAGCGCGTCAGGCATAGTCGATCGTGAGCGTGGCCCGGCCGAGCAGGCCCTCGACCTCGCTCACCAGCTCGGGCGTGGCGTCCACCGAGAAGCCGCGCGAGCGGATCACCACCTCCTGCCCGGCCAGCACGACGTGCACGAACACGGGCACGCCGCCGGGGTGCGCCTCGCAGATTTTCCTCAGCGCGGCGAGCCGGGATTCCGGATCGGCGCCGGCGACCACGCGGATGCGGCACGCCCCCGGCTCGGCGCCCGCCGCCCGCGGCCGCGGGGCGCCGCCCAGAGCCTGCTCGAGCAGCCGCACGTCCTCGGCGAGGATCACGCGCCCCTTGTCGCCGTCGTCCACACGGCCGCGGACGACGAGCGGCTCGCGGGAGCGCAGGAACGGCGCCGCCGTCTTGAAGGGCTCCGGGAACACCGTGACCTCCACCGCCCCCGCCATGTCCTCGAGGGTGACGAAGGCCATGCGGCTGCCGCTCTTGGTCGCCGTCTCCTTGAGGGCGGCCACGTGGCCGAGCAGGGTGACGCGCGCGCCGTGGCTGCGCGCCGCGAGGTCGGCGGAGGTCGTGACGCCGAGCGACTCGATGACGGCGGCGTACTGCGCGAGGGGGTGGCCGGAGATGTAGAAGCCGAGGACCTCCTTCTCGTACGCCAGGCGCTGGTCGTCGGGCCACTCGGCCACGATCTCCGCCGGCTCGCGGCGCGCCGGCGCGGCGGCCGGCGGGATCAGCGCGTCGAAGAACGAGGCCTGCCCCTCGAGGCGATCGCGCTGCACGCGCTGGCCTCCCTCGAGGGCGGCGTCGGTCTGCGCGAGCAGATGGGCGCGCGGCAGCCCCAGCGAGTCGAAGGCGCCCGCCTTGACCAGGGACTCGATCACGCGGCGGTTGACCAGGCGGAGGTCCACGCGCGTGCAGAAGTCGTCGAGCGTCTTGAAGGCGCCCTCACCCGCGCGCGTGGCGAGGATCGACTCCATGGCCGCCTCGCCCACGTTCTTGATGGCGGCCAGGCCGAAGCGGATCGTGTCGCCGGCGACGCTGAACTGCACGGCCGAGACGTTGACGTCGGGCGGCGACACCGTGAGGCCCATCGCGCGGCACTCCTCGATGTACTTCACGATCTTGTCGGTGTCGCCCATTTCCGAGGTCAGCAGGGCCGCCATGAACTCGACGGGATAGTTGGCCTTGAAGTACGCCGTCTGGTAGGCGACGAGCGCGTAGGCGCCGGCGTGCGAGTTGTGGACGGCGATGCCGTTGGCGATGAAGCTCCCCGCCCCCGGGACCTCGATGTCGTAGGTCGGCTCGGTGCCCTCGAGCACGAACGAGACGGGCGCCGCCCACCGCATCGGCGTCTCGGCCAGCGCGGCCGCGCGGGCGCCACCGCTGCGGCGCGCGGCCACGCGCTCGAAGGCGGCCGCGACGGCGTCGAGGACGGCCACGCCGTCGGCCGGGCCGAGCTTCTCGGCGTTGACCCAGCCGCGATGCGTGAAGATCGGATGATCCGGCGTGCAGCGGACGCTCAGACCGTTCGTGAGCGTGAGGCGGCCCACCCGCCGCACGCCGCTCGGCGTCACGGCCCGGGCGCGGTGGGCGCCGTCCTTGGTGAGCACCAGATCGCCCTCGCGGACGGCCGTGATCGGCTTGCGCGTGCCGTTGGCCATCTCGATCCACGTGTCGGCGGTGAGGCACTTGTTGAACCCGTAGCCCGCGAACTTCTCCATCAACTCCCAGACGCGCTCGGCCTTGCCCGCCTGGGTGCCGCGGTCCACGCAGCCGGCGAGGAACTTGTCGCGCTGCTTGCCCATGAGCTCGCGATCCTTCTTGCCCATGGCCCGGCGCAGGGTGTCCGCCTCGCCCATGGTGAAGCCCGCCATCTCGGAGGCGATCTGCATGATCTGCTCCTGGTACACCATGATCCCGTACGTCTCCCGCGTGAACTTCTCCATGGCGGGATGCTCGTAGGCGATCTTGGCCCGGCCGTGCTTGCGCGCGATGAAATCGGGGATCAGGTCCATCGGGCCCGGCCGGTAGAGCGAGACCATCGCGATCACGTCTTCGAGCTTCTCCGGCTTCAGTCCACGCAGCGCCTCGCGCATCCCCGAGGACTCCAGCTGGAACACGCCGAAGGTCTTCGCCTCCGTCAGCATCGCGTAGGTCTTCGCGTCGTCGAGCGGGAGCGCGTCGAAGTCGATGTCGATCCCGCGCGATGCCTTGAGGAGCTTGGCCGTGTTGGCGAGCACGGTGAGCGTGCGCAGGCCCAGGAAGTCCATCTTCAGCAGGCCGAGCTTCTCGATGGGGCCCATGGCGTAGCCGGTGATGAGCTCCGGGCGCTTGGGGTCCTTGTAGAGCGGCACGTGCTCGTCGAGCGGCTCGTCGGAGATGACGACGGCGGAGGCGTGCACGGAGGCGTGGCGCGTGCAGCCCTCCAGCGTCCGCGCGATGGCCCACAGCTCGCCGACGCTCGCCTGGCTCTTGACCATGTCGGCCAGCGGCGGCGACTTCTGGTAGGCGTCGTCCAGCGTGATGTTGAGGGGGAAGTTCGGCACGAGCTTGGCGATCCGGTCGACCTCGGTATAGGTCATGCCGAGCACGCGCCCCACGTCACGGATGGCCGCCTTGGCGCCCAGCGTCCCGAAGGTGATGATGTGGGCCACCCGATCGCGCCCGTACTTGTCGGCGACGTAGCGGATGACCTCGTCGCGCCGGTCGTCGGCGAAGTCGATGTCCATGTCGGGCATGGAGACCCGCTCGGGGTTCAAGAATCGCTCGAACAGGAGGCCGTAACGCATGGGATCGATGTTCGTGATCCCGAGGCAGTAGGCGACGAGCGAGCCCGCCGACGAGCCCCGCCCGGGGCCGACGGCGATCCCGGCCTGCCGCGCGTAGTGGATGAAGTCCCAGACGACCAGGAAGTAGCCGGCGAAGCCCATCTTCTCGATGACGGCCAGCTCGTGGCCGAGCCGCGCCTCGAGGGCGTCGCCCGGGGTGGCGCCGTACCGTTTTCGCAGCCCGTCGCGCGCCAGCTGCTGCAGATAGGTCTCGAGCGTGTGGCCCTCGGGCACCACGTACTTCGGCAGGTGGAAGTTGCCGAAGTCGAGGGTGAGGTTGCAGCGCTCCGCCACCGCGAGGGTGTTGCGGCACGCCTGGGGCGTCTCGGCGAAGACCAGCGCCATCTCCTCCGCGGACTTCACGTAGAACTCCTCGGTCGAGAACTTCCAGCGGCCGGGGTCGGCGAGCGTGGACCCCGTCTGGATGCAGAGCAGCGCCTCGTGGGCGCGTCCGTGGCCGGCCTCCAGGTAATGCGAGTCGCCTCCTGGTACCAGCCGGCCGTCTGCTTCGCCTTCTCGAAATCACCGCCCGACAGCGCCCGCGAGACCTCGGAGTTCAGACAGCCGGAGAGCACGAGCAGGCCGTCGGCGTGCCGGGCCAGCAGCTCGCGGTCCACGCGCGGCTTGTAATAGAAGCCGTCGAGGTACGCCTTCGAGACGAGCTTGATGAGGTTCTTGTAGCCGGCGAGGTCGCGCACGAGGACCGTGAGGTGGTTGGCGCCTTCATAGCCCCCGTCCTGCGAGCCGCGCTCCGTGTGCTTGCCCGGCGCCACGTACAGCTCGGCGCCGAGGATCGGCTTGATCCCCGCCTTCTGGGCGGCGAGGTAGAAGTCGATCCCGCCGAACAGGTTGCCGTGGTCGGTGAGCGCGATGGCCGGGAACTTGAGGTCCTTGGCCTTCTTGACGAGCTTCTCGAGTTGCGCGGCGCCGTCGAGCAGGCTGTACTCCGAGTGCACGTGCAGGTGGACGAATTCGGCGTGCTGCACGACGGGGCGGTTACTCGAGCTCGATGGTGGCGGGGGGCTTGTTCGTGACGTCGTAGAGCACGGCGTCGACGCGCGGCAGCCCGCCGAGCGCCCGCGCCAGCTCCGTCACCACGGGCACCGGCAGCCGTGCGAAATCCGCCGTCATGCCGTCACGCGAGTTCACCGGCCGGAGCACGATCGTCTCGCGCCCGGGCGCGCCGCCCAGCGGCAGCATGGCGACCGGCATCTGCCAGATCGCGTCGTAGAGCCCGCGGGCCCGCACGATGCGCGTGACGAGGTCGTCGGCGGCGCGCAGCACCTCGATCCGTTCGGGCGTGAGGACCGCGGGGTGGACGGCGAGCCGGCCGAAGGCGGCGCCCTCGCGCTGGAAGACCACCGCGGCGACGCGGTTGATCGTGCGCTGCTCGTTCGTCACGCGCCGGGCGAAGGCCCCGGCCGCCTCGGCGTCGCCGAGACCGGCGACCGCGAGGAGCTGCGAGTAGCTGCGCTCGTCGCCCTGCACGCCGACGGTGCGGACAGGGACGATCCAGCCCTCCGCACCCGCCGGCAGCGGGATCGTCGCGGGCTCGACGGCGGCCCGAGCCTCGGCGCACAGGCACCGCACGGCCAGCCCCGGGCCGGGAAACGGATGCCGCCACACCACGTCGTGCGGCAGCCCCAGCTCCTCGCCGAGCACGCGCACCTCGTCCTTGTAGAAGTCGACCAGCGGCTCGATGACCCGGCCGGCGTCGATCAGCGCCTGGATGCGCTCGACACGATTGTGGTGCGTCTTGATCTTCGCGGCGTGGCGGGCGCCGCCGGACTCGATCGTGTCGGGATAGATCGTCCCCTGCCCGAGCAGCCAGTCGCCCTCGCGCAGCCCGAGCCGCGTGAACTCGTCCTCCTGCACCGCGACGAACGTCTCGCCGATGATCGCGTGCATGGCCTCGGCGTCGCCCTCGCGCATGAAGCCCGTGTCCACGTAGAGGCCGAGCACGCGCTCGGGGCCGAGCGCCTTGGCGCAGAGTGAGAAGGCGACCGTGGAGTCCACCCCGCCGCTGATCAGGAAGAAGACCTTGCGGTCGCCGGCGACGCGCCGGATGTCGGCGACGACCTGCTCGACGCGGGCGCGCGGATCCCAGTCCTGGCGGCAGCCGCAGACGTCGAAGATGAAGGTCCGATAGATCGCAGTACCGTGCTCGGTGTGCACGACCTCCGGGTGGAACTGCAGACCGAAGAGCCGGCGGCCCGCGTGCTCCATTGCGGCCACCTTGCAGTCGTCGGTCTCGCCGGTGATGACGAAGCCCGGTGGCACGTCGACCACCGTGTCGCCGTGGCTCATCCAGACGGTGAACTGGCGGGCCGGGAGGCTGCGGAACAGGCGGCCGTCGCCCGCGTGCAGCGAGGAGTGGCCGTACTCCTTGGTGATGCCGGGCTCGACGCGGCCCGACAGGTCGCGCGCGAGCAGCTGGTGGCCGTAGCAGATGCCGAGAATCGGCACGCCGAGGTCGTAGATCGCGCGATCGACCGAGGGGCTCGCGGCCTCGGTGACGCTCGCCGGCCCGCCCGAGATGATGAGGCCGCGGGCGCCGCGCAGGTCGGCCGCGGGGCGGCTGACGTCGGCGACGACGGCGTGGACGCCGAGCTCGCGGATGCGGCGGGCGATGAGGTGGCAGTACTGCCCACCCGCGTCGAGGACGACGATCTGGTTCACGGGCGGCGCGGCCCTAGCGTGGACGCCCCAGCTTCTGCGCCTGCTGGAAGACCTTGCCCTCAGTCTTGATGGTGGGCGCGATGATCAGCTCCGTCTGCTGCAGCTCGCGGATCGACTGCGCTCCCACCGACCCCATGCAGGTGCGGATGGCCCCGACGAGATTCAGCGTGCCGTCTTCCGTGAAGGCCGGCCCGAAGAGGATCTGCTCGAGCGAGCCCGCGATGCCGACCCGGATGCGCGTGCCCCGCGGCAGATTCGCGTGCGGCGTCGCCATCCCCCAGTGATAGCCGCGGCCGGGCGCCTCGGTGGCGCGCGCGAAGGCGGAGCCGATCATGACGGCGTCGGCGCCGGAGGCGAAGGCCTTGCACACGTCACCGCCCGTCGTCATGCCGCCGTCGGTGATGATGGGAATGTAGCGGCCCGTCCTCTTGTAGTGGAAGTCGCGCGCCGCCGCCGCATCGGCCGTGGCCGTCACCTGCGGCACGCCCAGCCCCAGCACCTCGCGACTCGTGCAGGCCGCGCCCGGGCCCACGCCGATCAGCAGCGCGTCGGCACCCACCTCCATCAGCTCGAGGCAGGCCTCGTAGGTCACGACGTTGCCGATGACGAGCGGGATGGCGAGCTGCTTCTTGAGCTTGCGCAGATCGACGGGCGTGTACTCGGTCGCGATGTGGCGCGCGGTGGTCACCGTCGACTGCACGACGAAGATGTCGGCGCCCGCTTCCTGCGCGATCTGCCCGAAGCGCTCGGCGCGTTGCGGGATCGAGGAGACGACGGCGGGGCCGCCGCCCTTCTTGATGGCCCGGATCCGCTGGTGGATCAGCTCTTCTTTGATGGGCTCGCTGTAGATCGACTGGATGATCTTGGTCGCTTCTTCCTGGCTGGCCGAGACGATCCGGTCGAGCACGTCGTCGGGATTGGCGTAGCGCGAGAAGATACCTTCGAGATTCAGGACGGCCAGGCCGCCGTGGCGCCCCATCTCGGTGGCCAGCTTGGGGCCCACGACGCCGTCCATGGCGGCCGCGATGATGGGCAGGGCGTAGCGATGGCCGCAGAGCTCCCAGGAGATGTCGACTTCGTTGGGGTTGACGGTCAGGCTGCCCGGAACCAGCGCGATATCGTCGAAGCCGTACGCAGCCCTGGCCTTGCGCCCCCGGCCGACCCACATCCCCATGTCGTTCCCTCCCGGCTGGCCTGAGATCCCCGCCGGGCCCTATCCCCAAATGTAGGGGATGCCCGGCCCACCCCTCACTAGATTTAGTGCAGTATACCGACGGCCCTGGGGGGTGTCAATGCCGCCGCACCGCGTCACCGCCCCTGCGCGCGCATCCATAAGATGCGCAGCCCCTCGAGGCCCAGGTCCACGTTGACGGTGTCGATGGAGCGCGCGACGTTGGCGATCAGGGTGGCGTGGCCGCCGGTGGCGATGACCTTGGGCGTGCCCGCCATCTCCGCCTTCATGCGGTCCACGACCCCGTCCACCAGGCCGGCGTAGCCGTAGACGACGCCGGACTGAATGTTGGTCTCGGTGTTGCGGCCGATCGCCTCCTTCGGGCGCACCAGCTCCACCCGGTACAGCCGCGCGGCGCGCGCGATCAGCGCCTCGGTCGCGGTGGAGATGCCTGGCGCGATGGCGCCGCCGATGAACTCGCCGGCGGCATTCACGCAGTCGAACGTCGTGGCGGTTCCCAGATCGACCACGATGAGCGGGGGCCCGTAGAGGGCCGCGGCGGCGACCGACTTGGTGATCCGGTCGGCGCCGACCTCGCGCGGGTGATCGACGGCGAGCGGCATCGTGACGCCCACGCCGGGCTCGACGGAGTACGGCACGAGATTGAAGTACTTCTCGCACATCCACTCGAGCGTCTGCTGCACCGGCGGGATGACGTTGGAGATGGCGACGCCGTCGATCTGGCGCGGCTCGATGCCGCGCGTGCGCAGCAGCGTCTCGATGAAGAGCCCGTACTCGTCGGCCGTCTGCTCGCGGCGGCTCGTGAGCCGCCAGGACACCCTCAGGGTCGCCCCGTCGTAGACGCCCACCTTCGTGTTCGTGTTGCCGACCTCGAGCACGAGGAGCATGTCAGACGACCTCCAGCTCACCGGCCACCACGCGGTGCCGCCGCGCGCCGTCCTCGAGCACGAGGGCGCCGTCGACGTCGAGGTCCACGGCCACCCCGGTGACCCCGTCCACCGAGACGCGGCGGCCGATCGTGTCGGCCAGCTCCAGCCAGCGCGCGCGCACGGGCGCCAGACCGTCACGCTCCATCCGTCCGCGCCAGCCGTCGAAGGCCTCGAGCAGCGCCGTCAGCGCCGCGTCGCGCTCCACCGCGCGGCCCGTCTCGAGCGCCACCGACGTCGCACGCGCCGCCAGCGCGGCCGGGAATGCGCGCTGGCCGAGATTGACGCCGATGCCGACCGCGATCACCGCCGCCCCGCCGGCGGCACCCGGACCGGCGGCGGGCGTGCGGCTCTCGAGGAGGATGCCCGCGATCTTGCGGCCGCCGACGAGGATGTCGTTCGGCCACTTGAGCCGGGCGCCGATGCCCGCGACGCGCGCGAGGGCGTCGGCCACGGCCAGCGCGCTCACGAGCGAGTAGCCGCCCCAGCGCTCGGGCGCGGCGCGCGGACGGACGAGGATGGAGGTCAAGAGACTCGTGCCGGCCGGCGCGTCCCACGCGCGGCCGCGGCGGCCGCGTCCGGCGGCCTGGTAGTCGGCGACCACGACCGTGCGGTCGGGCGCATCCTGCGCGGCGAGGTCGAAGATCGTGCCCTGCGTGGAGTCCACGCGCGGCAGGTGAACGATGGTCATCCGACCCATTCCAGGCTCGCGACGAGCTTGTCGCGCAGCGCCTCCTGCTCGACGAGCTTCTCGCGCTCCTTCTCCACGATCTCCGCCGGCGCGCGCTCCGCGAACTCCGGGCGCGCGAGCTTGGCGCGGCCGAAGGCGATCGCCTCCTCCGCGCGACGGATCTCTTTCTCCAGCCGCTGCCGCTCGGCCGCGAGGTCGACGACGCCCTCGAGCGCCACGTGGAGCTCGGTGCCCCCCACCACGCCGAGCGCCGAATTGCGCGGGCGGGTGGCGCGCGGATCCACGGTCAGCGTGGCCCGCGCGAGCGACTGCACGAGCGGCGCGTGCGCGCGCAGGAGAGCGGTGTGGCCGCCGGCGGGCTTCGCGGTGACCGCCAGCGTGGTGCCCGGCGGCACGCGCATCTCGCCGCGGATGTTGCGGATCGCGGTCACCGCGCCCATGACGACGCCCATGTCGCGCTCGGCGGCCGCGTCGACCTGCCGGCGCGACGCGGTCGGATAGGGCGCGATCATGATCGAGTCCCCCTCGTGCGGCAGCCGCTGCCAGATCTCCTCCGTGATGAACGGCATGAACGGATGCAGCAGACGGAGCGTGCTCTCGAGCGTGGTCACCAGCGTGTGCTGCGTGGCGAGGCGCCGCGCCGCATCGTCGCCGCGGTAGAGGTCGAGCTTGGCGATCTCGAGATACCAGTCGCAGACCTCGCTCCACACGAACTGGTAGAGCGTGGACGTCGCGTCGCTGAAGCGGTAGCCCGCGAGCGCGGCGCGGACGTCCATCGTCGCGGCCGCCAGCCGGCTCTCGATCCAGCGCGCGGCGAGATCAGGTCGCGGGCGGCGCGCCGCCGCGGCGGCGTCGTAGCCCTCGAGGTTCGACAGCACCAGCCGCGAGGCGTTCCATAGCTTGTTGGCGAAGTTGCGCGACGCTTCGAGCCGATCCTCGGTGATGCGCACGTCGCGCACGCTGGGGGCGGCCAGGCCGGCCATCGTGAAACGCAGGGCGTCGGTGCCGTAGCGGTCCATGAGGACGAGCGGATCCACCACGTTCCCGCGCGTCTTGGACATCTTCTGGCCTTCGGGGTCGCGGACGAGCGTGTGGATGTAGACGTCGCGGAACGGCACCTGGCGCATGACCTGGAGCCCGAGCATGGCCATGCGCGCGACCCAAAAAAAGAGGATGTCATAGCCGGTGACGAGCAGCGACGTCGGATAAAACGTCTTCAGCTCGAGCGTCTTGTCGGGCCAGCCCAGCGTCGAGAACGGCCAGAGCCCGGAGGAGAACCACGTGTCGAGCACGTCGGGATCCTGGCGCACCGGCCCCTTGCACGTCGGACAGGCCGTGAGATCCGCGCGTGAGACGTGGATCGAGCCGTCGCGCTCGCAGTACCAGGCGGGGATGCGATGGCCCCACCAGAGCTGTCGTGAGATGCACCACGGCCGGATGTTGTTCATCCAGTGGTAGTAGGTCTTCGTCCAGCTCTCCGGGATGATCCGGATCTTGCCGGTGCGCACCGCGGACACCGCTTTGCGCGCCAGCGGCTTGACGTTCACGTACCACTGCTTGGAGACGAGCGGCTCCACCACCGTCTTGCAGCGGTAGCAGACACCGACGGCGTGCCGGTACGGCTCGATGCGCTCGATGAGGCCGAGCGCCTGCATGTCCTCGACGATCTTCTTACGGGTCTCGAAGCGGTCCATGCCGGCGTACTTGCCGGCGGCCGCCGTCATCTTGCCGTCGAAGCCGATGACCGTGCGGATGGGCAGCTTGTGGCGACGCCCGATCTCGAAGTCGATCGGATCGTGGCCCGGCGTGACCTTGATGACGCCGGTGCCGAACTTCGGGTCGACCGCGGCGTCGGCGACGACCTTGACCCGAATGTTGCCGTCGACCGACGGAATGTCGAGCGTCTTGCCGACGTACTTCTTGTAGCGCTTGTCCTTGGGGTGCACGGCGAGGCCGGTGTCGCCGAGCTTCGTCTCCGGGCGCACGGTGCCGAGCGTGAGCGGGCCGTACTTGATGTAGACGAACTCGGCGTCGCGCTCCTCGCGCTCGACCTCGAGGTCCGAGAGCACCGTCTGACAACGCGGGCACCAGTTGACGATGTAGTCGTCGCGATAGATCAGCTTCTCGGCATACAGGCGCACGAAGACCTCGCGCACGGCGCGCGACAGGCCGGCGTCCATCGTGAAGCGCTCGTGAGACCAATCGCAGGAGGCGCCGAGCCGCTTGAGCTGGCGGATGATCGTGCCGCCGGACTCCTCCTTCCAGCGCCACACCCGGCGCAGGAACTCCTCACGGCCGACCTCGTCCTTCGTCTTACCCTCGGCGGCGAGCTGGCGCTCCACGACCACCTGCGTCGCGATGCCCGCGTGGTCGGTGCCGGGGACCCACAGCGTGTTGAAGCGGTCCATGCGCTTCATGCGCACCATGACGTCCTGCAGCGTGATGTCGAGCGCGTGCCCCATGTGCAGCGAGCCGGTGACGTTCGGCGGCGGGATGACGATCGAAAACGGCTTCTTCTTCGACGGCAGCTCGGGCCGGAAGTAGCCGTGCTTTTCCCAGACCGGATACCAGCGCTCCTCGACGGCGGCAGGCTCGTAGCGGTCGGAGATGGCGGTGGTGTCGTGCGACGGGTCGCTCATGCGGGGTGCGTCATTGTAACGGGGTCCGTCGCTCATTGCATCACCGGCGCCGCGGCCGTCAGGCGCCAGCGGACGCCGGCGCGGCGGAACGTGAGGTTCCACGGCCGTCGATCCGCGCTCGTGGCCGCGATCGAGACGGTCTCGCGCACGCCGTCGGCGGCGTCGCATGCGGGCTCGGGGACCAGCGCCGGCAGCCGCGCGCGCAGGGCGGCGTCGGGGACGAGCGCCGCCAGCGACGGCTCGTCGCCCTCGGCGAGGGCCGCGAACAGCCGCGCGACGGCCGCGTGCAGGTCGCGGTGCCACGCGTTGTGCTGCTGCCGGCTCACGCGGGTCAGGGTACTCTGCGCCGGCGCCAGCCGGTACACGTCCTCCTGCTCGGTCTGGCCGTCGCAGCCCGGCGTCCAGCCCGGATAGTGCAGCTCGTAGCGCAGGCGGATCTCACCGGGACGCACGGCCCACGCGCGCGCGTGGAGACCCTCGGGGAAGAGCGTGGCGGTCGACCAGGTGACGCGCACGCCGTCGGCGTGGGCGCGCACCAGATCGACGCGCAGCGGCCGCGTGCCGCGTCCGGAGGGCGCGCCCTCCCAGGTGGCGAGGAACTGCGGCTCCCCTGCCCCCGCGAGCGGGGTGACGCTCGGCCGGCCCTCGCGATAGAGCGTCGCCAGCAGCGCCGCCTCGTCCCGCAGCGGGCCATACACGCGCACGCTGTTGCCCCCGCCCGCCTCGGTGAGGCGGAAGGCGCCGACGAAGAGCCGGCCGAGCCGCGTGAGCCGAATCTGCGCGCCGCCCCAGGCCTCGCCGAACGCGTCGAGCCGATCTTGCAGGAACTCGGGGGAGGCGAAGACGCCGCCGGAGGCCAGGCTGTCGACGATCTCATCGTCGAGCAGCGCATAGATGTCGCGGTACGCCTCGGCCGGATTATCGGGCTCGGCGAGGTCGCCGAGGGCGAGGCGGGAGGCGGCCAACTCCCGGAAGCGCTCGAGGCGGTCGGGTGCGCGCCCCGTCCACGCGCGCGTCGCCGCGAGCGTCCCGGTCGCGGCAATCGTGACGAGGAGGGCGGCGAGGACCGTGAGCAGCGTCCGGCGCCGAAGGCGCGTCACGGGGGGTATGGTACAACAGTCGCGTGAAGGCGCCAGGGCTGCCGGTCCTCGACCGCTATCTGATCAGCGAGCTGATCTCTCCCTTCTGCTTCGGCGGCGCGCTCTTCACGTTCTTCCTCGTCATCGACCGCATCTACCATCTGACCGACCTCGTCATCACCAAGGGCGTGCCGTTCTACCTCGTGCTCCAGCTGCTCGTGTTCATGCTGCCCTCGTTCCTCGCCCACACGCTCCCCATGGCGCTGCTGGTGGCCGTGCTGCTGGCCGGCGGCCGCCTGGCCGGCGATCTGGAGATCATCGCCTTCAAGGCGGCCGGCGTCAGCGTGCTGCGGCTCTTTCGCCCGGTGGTGGTGGCGGCGCTGCTCATCACGGCGGCCACGGCCGTCCTCACGCTGGTGGTGAACCCGCTCGCCAACGAGGAGTTCCAACGCCAGCTCTTCCGCATCCTCCGGTCGCGCGCGGTGAGCGGGCTGCAGGAGCGCGTCTTCAACCCGACGTTCGGTGACGTCATCATCTACGTCGAGGACGTGAGCGCCTCGCAGGTGGCGCTGCGCGGCCTGCTCGTCTCCGACGAGCGCGACCCGAAGATCTCACGCATCATCACCGCGCGCGAAGGGCGGCTGCTCACCGACGAGGCGAACCGGCGCATCACGCTGCGCCTCCTCAACGGCGCCGTCAACGAGGCGGACGTGCTGCCCGCCGCACCGCCGCCTCTGCCCGGGGTCGAGCAGAGCCCGACGGGCGGCGCCGCCGCGGGCTCGCGCTACCGCTTCACGAACTTCGCCATCTACGACATGAGCCTCTCGGTGGACTCGCCGCTCAAGAGCGCGCCGCGCGTGGAGAAGCCCGAGAAGAACCTGTCCATCGGCGCCCTGCTCGCCCGCATCGGCGAGCTCGCCCACGACGCCCACGGCCGGGCCCCGTACGAGGTCGAGCTGCACAAGCGGTTCGCCTTCCCGATCGCCGCCCTCGTCTTCGCGCTCGTCGCCTTTCCGCTCGCCGTGCGCTCGCATCGCGGCGGTCGCTCGATCGCGCTGGCCGCCAGCCTCGTGATCCTCGTCTCCTATTACATGCTCATGACCTCGCTCGAGGGGTTCGCGCTGGCCCCGGCCATCCCCGCCTGGGTCGCCATCTGGACGCCGAACGTCCTCTTCGGCGTCATCGGCCTCACGCTGCTGGTGGCCACGGCGCGCGAGTGGCCGGTGCCGCGCCTGATCCTCGTCTGGCGCGCGCTGGCCGCGCTCGGCCGCCTCCTGCCGCGCGCGGAGTCGTCGAGCCCGGCCGTCCGGACGGCCCATGGCCCGAGCGACTCGACGCACATTCTCGACCGCTATCTGATGCGCGAGTTTCTCGCCTTCCTCGGCATCGGCCTCGCGGTGGCGTCGGCGCTCTACGTGATCGTCGACCTGGGCGAGACGCTCAACCGGTTCCTGCGCGTGAAGCCGCCGATCGGCTACATCCTCGAGCACTTTCTCTATCGGCTCCCGGCCGCGCTCCACGAGGGCCTGCCGGTCATCATGCTCGTGGCGACGATCTTCGTGTTCCTGTCGCTGAGCCGATTCCACGAGCTGACGGCGATGAAGGCCGCCGGCATCAGCCTCTACCGCGTGAGCGCGCCGATCCTCTTGATGGGCCTCTCGGTGGCCGTGAGCGCGATGCTCTTCCAGGAGCTGTTCCTGCCGCGCCTGAACGAGCTCGGTGAGGAGGTTGACCGCGTGAAGATCCGCGGCCAGCTCCCCCGGCATCTGCAGTCCCGCCAGCGGCTCTGGCTGCGCAGCTCGGACAGCCGCTTTTATCGCATCGAGCTCCTGAGCCCGCAGACGAGCGACCTTTACGGGGTGACCATCCTCGAGATGGACCGCGCCTTCCGCCTCCTCACCCGGCTCGACGCGCGGCAGGCGCATTGGACGGAGGCCGGCTGGGAGCTCCGCGACGGCGACTTCCGCGAGATCGAGGCCGGCGGCACCGTGCAGACGGTGCCGTTCACTCTCACCGCGCTGGAGCTCGCGGAGGACATCGAGGAGTTCACGCGGATCCACAAGGACTTCGAGGCGATGAGCTACTGGGAGTTGCGCGACTACGTGGCGCGTCTCGAAGCCGCCGGCTTCCAGGCCAAGAAGTATCTGGTGGCGCTCTACTCGAAGCTCTCCTTCCCGCTCGTGAACCTCGTGATGGTGCTCGTCGCCATCCCCTTCGCGCTGCAGGCGCCGCGCGGCGGCCGGCTCTTCGGCGTCGGCCTCGCCATCGCCATCATGGCCGGCTATCTCGTCGTCCACTATGTGGCGCTGGCGTTCGCGCGCGCCGACCTCCTGCCGCCGTTCGTGGCCGCGTGGACGGCGAACGTGATCTTCTTCGGGCTCGGGACGTCGCTGTTTCTCCGCGCGCGGACCTAAGAAAATGGGGGGCCCCGAAATGGCCCCCCAAACCCCCCAGCCTTCGGAGCGTCCCGGCGAAGCCGTGCCGCTCCTCTAGACCGCGCCAGCCCATGGGGGCCCCGAAATGGCCCCCCAAACCCCCCAACGCTCGTCGCGCCCCGGCCAAGCCGTGGCGCGCCTCGATCCCCCAACGCCCGGGGCGCCCCGGCGCAGCCGGGTCGCTCCTCTAACCCCCACGCTCGGGGCGCCACGGCCAGCCGTGCACCCCTCGATACTCCGACGGGCTCCTGGGCGCCGGCGGCGGCCTCAGGCCTTCGATGCGGCGCGAGGACGCGTCGCGCGCCACGCGAGGGCGGCGAAGAGGGCGGCGGGGAGCCAGACCCACCGGGCCTCGCTCGCGAGCACGGCGAGGCCCCACGCGCTGAAAAAGCGGCGGACGCCGAGCGGCGAGACGACGATCGGCCGCCACGGCAGGTCGTAGCGTCCCGCGTCGAACGGTGCCCAGAACGCGACGCCGATGCCGCCATCGGTCATCGCATCGAGGACGCCGTGCGACGCCGTCGCCAGGAACAGGTAGCACCACAGCCGGCCGCGCCCCGCCCCGTGCGCCAGCAGGAGCGGCGTGAGCACGGCGGCGAGAGCCGCCGCGAAGGCGAGCGAGTGGGTCAGGCCGCGATGGCCGAACACGGAGCCGAGCGGCACGCCGGCGTAGATCCCGACGACGTCGGCGTCCGGAAGCACGGCGCACAGGGCGCCGGCCCACCAGAGGCGCGCAGGCCAGCCGGCCCGGCGGAACGCGGGGCCGAGCGCGAGTGCGACCACCGCGTGCGAGAACACGGAGGGCATCGCGTGGTCGTCGCTTAGCGGTCAGCGGGTGCCGGCGAGGGCGCGCAGGGCCTCTTCCAGGCGCTTCTGCTCGGCGCCGTACGCGGCCCAGTCGCCGCGCCGCAGCGCATCCTGCGACCGGGTCCACGCCTCCCACGCGCGCAGGGTCGCCGCCCGCTCCACCGTGCCGGGTGCTTGCGCCGGGCCCGGCGGCGTCGACGCCGCCGCCACCGCGGGGGCGAGGCGGCCGGCGAAGATGCGCGAGAGCGACTGCTCGAGCGTCGGCTCCATCGCGATCTGGTTGCCGTAGGCGACGATGACCCGGCGCAGCTCCGGCAGCGCGCCCTGCTCGGCCGCGAGATAGAGCGGCTGGACGTAGATCAGCGACTGCTCGATGGGAATGGCGAGCAGGGAGCCCCGAATCACCGTCGAGCCGCGTTGATTCCAGAGCGAGAGCTGCTGCGAGATGACCGGATCCTGGTCGATGCGCGCGTCGACCAGCCGCGGGCCGTAGACGTTCTTCTGCTTGGGGAAGTTGTAGACGATCAGCCGGCCATAATTCGCCGGGTCGGAGCGCGCGGCCAGCCATGCGATCATGTTGTCGCGGCGGCTCGGGTTGAAGAGCGTGAGCAGGATGAACTCCTCCTTGCTCTCGCCGGGCAGCCGCATGATCGTGTAGTAGGGCTCGATCTCGCGCTCCCGGCCCTCGATGGTCCGCCGCGGGATGGCCCAGAGGTCTTCCTTGTTGTAGAAGACCTGGGGATTCTCCATGTGGTAGACGGCGTACTTGCGCGCCTGGATCGCGAAAAAATCCTCCGGATAGCGGATGTGCCGGCGCAGGTCCTCCGGCATCTTGTCGAGCGGCTGGAGCAGCCCCGGGAACGCCGCCGCGTAGGCACGCACGATCGGGTCGCCGGTGTCGGCGACGTAGAAGCGTACCGAGCCGTGATAGGCGTCGACGGTCACCTTCACCGAGTTGCGGATGTAGTTGCCGATCCCGCGTACGGGATCCGAGTAGGGATAGCGGTCGCTGGTGGTGTAGCCGTCGAGCATCCAGACGAGCCGCCCGTCGTCGGCCACCACGACGTAGGGATCCCGGTCGAAGCGGAAGAAGGGCGCGATCAGCCGGATGCGCTCGCTGACCGTGCGGTTGACGAGGATGCGGCTGTCGGCCGTGAGGTCGTCGGAGAGGACGATCTTCGGCTCGCCGAAGCGGGCCGCGAAGAGCAGGCGCCGGCCCCACGAGCCGATGGGGATGCCGCCCTCGCCCTGGTAGCGCGCGTACACGTTCTGGTCGCCGGCGGGATAGTCCAGCTCCTGCGAGCGCGTGCGCACCAGCGCGTACTCGTTCGACGACTCGGCGTAGTAAATCTCCGGGCGGGAGATCTTCGCAAAGCCGTCGGAGGAGCGCGGCGGAATGTCCTTCACGAAGAACTCGGGCAGCCCCTCGGGCGTGACGCGGTTGACCGGGCCGACCACGATGCCGTAGCCGTGCGTGTAGGTCAGGTGCTCGTTGATCCAGTTGCGCCCGCCCTGAAGGTGCTGGTACGACAGCTCGCGCGGCGACAGCATGAGCTGCCGATACTCCCCGTTGACGACGTAGCGGTCGTTGTCCACGTCCTGGAACTTGTAGTAGGTCCGGATCTCCTGCAGCTGCGCGAAGGTGCGCAGCAGCGGGCGGTAGTCCCAGAGCCGGATGTTCTTGAGGGTGATCTCGTTGCGCGCCAGCGCGCGCGCGTCGAGGTTCTCGTCGGCGGGGAACTCCTTCTCCTGGATGCGGTCGAGCCCGTAGGCGGCGCGCGTCATCCGGATGTTCGCCTCGATGTACGGCCGCTCGGCCTCCAGCTCGTTGGGCGCCACGCGCAGGCGCTGCAGGAACGCCGGGTACATCCCGAGGCCCACCACCCACACCACGAGCAGCGCGGCGCCGGCGCCCGCGAGCAGGCGCAGCCCCGGCCGCATGATCTGCGCCGCGCACGCGACGGCGGTGAGCGCGGCCAGTACGGCCAGCGCGCCGAGCATCGGCAGCGTGGCGTGGACGTCGGTGTACGAGGCGCCGAAGACGAGGCCGCGCGGCGAGAAGACGATCTCGTAGCGGTCGAGCCAGAAGCCGACGGCCTTGAGGGCCAGCAACCCCGCGCCCAGCAGCAGCAGGTGCGTGCGCGCGCCGCCGGCCAGGCGCGGGCCGCGCGTGGTCAGCACGAAGCTGCGCTGGAGCACGTACACGGCGAGGGTCAGCACCGCCGTGCCCGCCACCAGCGTCATCGCCCACGCGTGGGCGAGCCGCCAGAACGGCAGGAAGAACACGAAGAAGCCCAGATCGAAGCCGAACACGGGATCCTTGAGGCCGAACGGCGGGCCGTTGAGGTAGCCGAGGATGGTCTCCCAGTACGCGCTCGCGCGCAGCCCCGAGACGATGGCGATCAACAGCAAGACGACGGGCAGGAAGCGCCGGATGAGCGGCTCGATCACCACGCGCCCCGGCAGGCCGAGCTGATCCTCCAGCTCCCACAGGACGTCGGGGGCGGCGGTGCGCGCCGCCAACGTGAGGTTGGCCCAGAGGAAGAGGGCGACGGCGAGTGCGACGGCGGCGAAGAGCGTGCCGCGCAGCGAGAGGGTGGTCAGGAAGACCTGGCCATAGCCGACCTCCTGGAACCACAGCCAGTCGGTGTACAGCGGGACGAGCTGCAGCAGCACCGCCAGCACCACCAGCGCGACGACGAACAACGCCAGGGGTGGGGCGGAGCGCATCGAACGCGCCCGGCGCGCGGCGCTACGTCCCGTGCCGCCAGGAGGCGAGGTACGACTCCTGATCCGGCGTGAGGTCGTCGATCTCGACGCCCATCGACGCCAGCTTGAGCCGCGCGATCTCGAGGTCGATCTCGCGCGGCACGACGTAGACCTTGCGCTCGAGCGTCTTGGCCTTCTTGGCCATGAACTCGGCGGACAGCGCCTGGTTGGCGAAGCTCATGTCCATGACGGCGGCGGGATGACCCTCGGCGGAGGCGAGGTTGATGAGGCGCCCTTCCCCCAGCACGTACACGCGCCGTCCGCCGGCGAGCTGGAACTCTTCCACGAAGGGGCGCACGACGCGCCGGCCCTGCGAGAGCTTGGCGAGGGCGTCGAGGTCGATCTCGACGTTGAAGTGCCCGGAGTTGGCCAGGATCGCGCCGTCCTTCATGCGCGCGAAGTGCTCCTTGCGGATGACCGAGGTGTTGCCGGTCACGGTGACGAACACGTCACCGACGGTCACCGCATCCGGCATCTTCATCACCGAAAAGCCGTCCATCACGGCCTCCAGCGCCCGCATCGGCTCGACCTCGGTGACGACCACGTGGGCGCCCATGCCCTTGGCGCGCGTGGCCACGCCGCGCCCGCACATGCCGTAGCCGGCTACCACCACCGTCTTGCCGGCGAGCAGGACGTTGGTGGCGCGCAGGATGCCGTCGATGGTCGACTGGCCCGTCCCGTAGCGGTTGTCGAAGAGATGCTTGGTGTCGGCGTCGTTGACCGCGATCACCGGAAACGCCAGGACCCCTTCCTTTTCCATCGCGCGCAGCCGAATGACGCCCGTCGTGGTCTCCTCGGTGCCGCCGATGACGCCCTTCACGAGGTCGCGGCCGAGGTTGGTCTCGCCGTGGAGCTCGCTGATGAGGTCGGCACCGTCGTCCATGGTCAGCTGCGGCCGCGTCTTCAGGACGGCCTCGAGGTGGCGGTAATACGTCTGGTTGTCCTCGCCCTTGTGGGCGTAGACGGGGATGTCGTACTCCTTCACGAGCGCCGCCGCCGTGTCGTCCTGTGTGGAGAGCGGGTTGGAGGCGCAGAGCGCGACCTGGGCGCCGCCCGCCTTGAGCGTCAGCATGAGTACGGCCGTCTCGGTGGTCACGTGCAGGCACGCGCCGAGGCGCAGCCCCTTGAGCGGCTGCTCCTTGGCGAAGCGCTCGCGGACCTGGCGGAGGACGGGCATCCACTGCTCCGCCCATTCGATCTTCAACCGCCCCTCCGCCGCCAGCCCAATATTCTTCACGTCGTACTCAACCATGCTCGCGCTCGTCCTTTCGCCAAACCGCCAACGGTTTGGGTTTGCCACTCTTCGAGCGGCGGCTTC
>QHSB01000211.1 GCA_003220335.1 Candidatus Rokuibacteriota bacterium | reverse complement strand
GACGACGTGCACGGCCAGTTCATCGACGCGGTGGCCAAGGGCCGCAAGCTGCCGCGCGAGCAGGTCGTGCAGTTCGCCGACGGCCGCGTGTTCTCCGGCACGCAGGCGCTGGCCCTGAAGATGGTCGACGGGCTCGGGGGCCTCGAGGACGCGATCAACGCTGCCGCCAAGCTCGCCAAGCTGCCGACGCCACCCTCGGTCGAGCGGCCGCGCCGGAGGTTCTCGTTCATCGAGCTGCTGCGCAACGAACTGGGCCTGCCGGCCCCCGGAAGTCTGCTCCGTCCGGCCCTGCCGGTGTTCAAGACCCCCTTATACCTGATGGACTGACGGCTAACTCCCTAATGACGTTGACATTCTTCAAACGCCCGTGCTAGGTTCCCTGCCAGGGGAGCCACCAACGATGACGAAAGCGGACCTCATCGACGAAGTCTCGAAGCTCTCGAATCTGACGAAGAAAGAGACCGAGACGATCGTCAACACGATCTTCGACAACATTACCGACGCCCTCGCCAAGGGCGACAAGGTGGAGTTGCGGGGATTCGGCAGCTTCCGCATCCGGCACCGGAACTCGCGCAAGGGCCGTAATCCGAAGACCGGCAGCGCCGTGGACGTTCCTCAGAAGCGCGTTCCCTTCTTCAAGGTCGGCAAGCGCCTGCGAGAGCTCGTCAACGCGTGAGGGTCCGCCCGGCGCGTTGAAGCGCCTCTGGGCTCCGTGGCGCATGGCCTGGATCGGGGGCTCGCGCCCCGCCGCCGGCTGCGTCTTCTGCACCGCGCGTGACGGCGTCGACGACCGCGCCGCACTCGTCCTGCTCCGCGGCGCGCACGCGTTCCTGATCCTCAACGCCTACCCGTACGCTCCCGGGCACCTCATGGCCGTGACCAATCGCCACGTGGCCGCCGTCGGCGAGGCGCAGCCGGAAGAGCTGACCGACGCCATGACCCTCGTCCAGCGCGGGGTCGCCGCGCTCACCCTGGAGTACCGTGCCGAAGGCTTCAACGTCGGCCTGAACCAGGGACGCGCGGCGGGCGCGGGAATCGAGGATCACCTGCACGTGCACGTCGTGCCGCGCTGGGGCGGCGATCACAACTTCCTGACCGTCGTGGGCGACACCCGCGTGCTGCCCGAAGAGCTCACGGCGACGTGGGACCGCCTGCGGAGGCGCGTGGCGTGAGCGGCGCTCCGTCCGGCGCCGGGGCCGACACCCCGATGATGCAGCAGTACCGGGAGCTGAAGCGCCGCTTTCCCGACCACCTGCTGTTGTTCCGGCTCGGCGACTTCTACGAGCTGTTCCTGGAGGACGCCGAGCTGGGCGCGCGGCTGCTGTCGATCACGCTCACCTCCCGGCAGGGCGCGCCGATGGCCGGCATCCCGCATCACTCGGCCGACGGTTACATCGCGCGCCTCGTGCAGGCCGGGCAGAAGATCGCCATCTGCGAGCAGATGGAGGCGCCCGGCAAGGGCAAGAAGCTCCTCAAGCGCGACGTCGTCCGCGTGATCACGCCGGGCACGCTGACCGACACCGCCTATCTCGCCGGCGCCGCCAACAACTACCTGCTCGCCGTCGCGACGCAGGGTGGCGCCCTGACCGACAGCATTGGCGTCGCCCTGCTCGACGTGTCGACGGGCGAGTTCCTGGCCGGCGAGGACACCGCTGCCGAGGGCGGCGTGCTGGCGGCGGCGCTGCTGCGGCGGCCAAGCGAGATCCTCGTGCCCGAGGCGCTGCGCGGTGGCGGCGCGCTGCTCACGCGCCTGCAGGCGACCGGCGCCGCGCTCACGTTCGGCGACCCCGCCGTCTTCGCCGGCCGTCGCGCCGCGGCCGAGCTCGGCGCGCACTTCGGCGTCGCCTCGCTCGACGCCTTCGGCGTCGGCGATCTCACCCTCGGCCTGTCCGCGGCCGCCGCCGCGCTCGCCTACGTCCGCGCGACCCAGGGCGAGCGGCTCGGCCACCTGGCGAGGCTCGGACGCCTCACCGCCGCCGACTGCCTCACCCTCGACGAGGCGGCGGTCGAGACGCTGGAGCTGCTGCGCGCGGCCGACGGCACCGTGCGCAACTCACTCGTCGGCGCGCTCGACGAGACGGTGACGCCGATGGGCGCGCGCCTGCTGCGCCAGTGGCTGCTCCAGCCGCTGCGCGATCCGGCGCGCATCCGTGAGCGGCAGGACGCGATCGGCGCCCTCGTCGCGGCGCCGGAGACGCGCTCGCGCCTGCGCGCGCAGCTGCGCGCGATCGGCGATCTCGAGCGCCTGACCAGCCGCGCCACCCTCGGCGTCGCCCACGCCCGGGATCTCGTCGCGCTGCGCGGCTGCCTGGTGCCGATCGACGGCGTGCGCGCGGCGTGCGCGGGGGCGGCGGCGCCGCTGCTGGAGGGGGCGCGGGCCGCGCTCGCCGAGCTCGACGACCTGCGCGCGCTCCTGGAGGCCGCGCTGGTCGACGAGCCGCCCCTCACGCTGGCCGACGGCGGTGTGATCCGCGCGACCTGGAACGAGGCCCTGCACGCCATCGTGAGCGACGCCGCGGAGGCGCGGCGCTGGATCGCCGGTCTCGAGGAGCGCGAGCGCGCGCGCACGGGCCTCTCGAGCCTGCGCGTGCGCTTCAACCGCGTGTTCGGCTACGGCATCGAGGTCAGCCACGCGCAGGCCTCGCGGGTGCCCGACCAGTACGTGCGGCGGCAGACGCTCACGGGGACGGAGCGCTATGTGACGCCGGAGCTCAAGGACTACGAGGCCAAGGTGCTCGGCGCCGAGGAGCGCCGCCGGCGGCTCGAACAGGAGCTGTTCGAAGACGTGCGCGGACGCGTGGCCGCGCGCGCCGCGCCGCTGCTGGTCACCGCCCGGGCGCTGGCGCTGCTGGACGTCGTCGCCGCGCTCGCGGAGGTGGCGCACGTGCGTGGGCACGTGCGCCCCGAGGTCGATGCGGGCGACGCGCTCGAGATCGTCGAGGGCCGCCATCCCGTGCTGGAGGCGCGCTCCGGCGAGCCGGTCACGCCCAACGACATCGCGCTCGACGCGCAGGCGCGCATCATCATCCTGACCGGCCCGAACATGGCCGGGAAGTCCGTCTACCTGCGGCAGGCGGGGCTCATCGCCATCCTCGCTCAGATGGGCGCGTGGGTGCCCGCCCGCTCCGCGCGCATCGGTGTGCTGGACCGCGTGTTCACGCGCGTGGGCGCCCAGGACAATCTCGCGCGCGGCCAGTCGACCTTCCTCGTGGAGATGGTCGAGGCGGCGTCGATCCTCAACAACGTCACGCCGAGGAGTCTCGTGCTGCTCGACGAGGTCGGGCGCGGCACCTCCACCTTCGACGGCCTGGCCATCGCGTGGGCGGTGGTGGAGGACCTGCACGATCGGATTCCCGGGGCCAAGGTCTTGTTCGCCACGCACTTCCACGAGCTGACGCAGCTGGCCGGGCGGCTGCCCGCCGTGCGCAACTTCCACGTGGACGTGCGCGAGTGGAACGACGAGATCGTCTTTTTGCACAAGGTGCGCGCCGGTGGCACCGACCGCTCCTACGGCATCCAGGTCGCGCGGCTGGCGGGGCTGCCGCTGCCGGTGATCGCGCGCGCCAAGGCGCTGCTCGCGCGGTTCGAGGAGCAGGGCCAGGCCACCGCCGAGGCGGCCGACGCCGTGCAGCTCGGGCTCTTCGCCGCGCCCGCCGCGCCCGACCCGGTGGCCGCGGAGATCGCGGGGCTCGACCTGGCCCACATTACGCCGATGGAAGCGCTGAATCTGCTGGCGAAATGGCAGCAGGGGCGGCGGGGCGCGTGATGCGAATTCGGCGGCTGCCAGATCATCTGGTGAACAAGATCGCCGCGGGCGAGGTGGTCGAGCGGCCGGCCTCGGCCGCGAAGGAGCTGGTGGAGAACGCGCTCGATGCGGGTGCCGGCGCCATCGCGGTGGACCTGCGCGACGGCGGCGCCGCGCTCGTGCGCGTGACCGACGACGGCGCGGGCATGACGGCGGAGGAGCTGCCGCTGGCGCTCGAGCGCCACGCGACCTCGAAGCTGCCG
>QHSB01000114.1 GCA_003220335.1 Candidatus Rokuibacteriota bacterium | reverse complement strand
CGGCGCCCACACGCCCGAGGTGGTCGGCGACTACGTGGCGGGGCCGAATCATGTCCTGCCGACGGCGGGGACGGCGCGCTTCGCGTCGCCCCTCGGCACCGAGGACTTCGTGAAGCGCTCGAGCGTGCTCGAGTACTCGCCGTCGGGCCTGGCGGCGGCCCTGCCGCACCTGACGACGCTGTCGCGCATCGAGGGACTGACGGCTCACGGCAGCGCCGCGGAGGCGCGAGCGAAAAAGGCGGAGGGAGAGCGGACATGAGCGAGGGACGGCAGGCGCGCGTGGAGCGCAAGACGAAGGAGACGGAGATCACGCTCTCGCTGGGGCTCGACGGCACCGGCGCCTCGAAGGTGAAGACGCCGATCCCGTTCTTCAGCCACATGCTCGAGGCGTTCGCCAAGCACGGGCTCGTGGACCTCGCCGTCGAGGCGCAGGGCGACGTCGAGGTCGACCAGCACCACACCGTCGAGGACGTCGGCATCGTGCTGGGCCAGGCGCTCAAGCAGGCGCTCGGCGACAAGAAGGGCATCGTGCGCTTCGGCACCGCGGCCATCCCGATGGACGAGACGCTCGTCTCGGCGGCGGTGGACGTCTCCGGGCGGCCGTTCCTCGTCTTCAGCGTGCCGGTGGCGCGCGGCCGCGTCTCGAACTTCGACTGCGACCTGCTGCAGGAGTTCTTCCGCGCCGTCGCGTTCAACGCGGAGATCACGCTGCACGTCACCATGCACTACGGCCACAACCTGCACCACATCACGGAGGCCGTGTTCAAGGCTGTCGGCCGCGCGCTCGCGCAGGCCACGCGCCACGACCCGCGCATCGCGGGGATCCTGCCCTCCACCAAAGGCACGCTGTGATCGTGGCATTGCGAGCCGCAGCCGGAGGCGAGGCGAGCCTGTGATCGCAATCATCGACTACGGCCGGGGAAACCTCGGCTCGGTCGAGAAGGCGTTCGCGCGGCTCGGCGTGCCGGCCACGGTCACGCAGGATCCGCGCGCGGTGGACGACGCGCGCGCGGTGGTGCTGCCCGGCGACGGCGCCTTCCACGACGCGATGGCCAATCTCCAGACGCTCGGCCTGCTGGCGCCGCTGCGCCGCGCGCTCGACGGCACGCGCCCGTTCCTCGGCATCTGTCTGGGCTACCAGCTGCTGTTCACGAGCAGCGAGGAGTTCGGCGAGGGGCGTGGCCTCGACGTGATTCCCGGGGTGGTGCGGCGCTTCGCGGCGGGCCGCAAGGTGCCGCACATGGGCTGGAACGGCGTCGAGCACGGGGGACGGCTACGCCTCTTCGAAGGCGTGCCTGAGGGCGCGCGCTTTTACTTCGTGCACTCGTATTATCCGGAGGGGCGCACGGGGGATTGTGCGACCAGTCCCGAGGGACCGTTGAAGCAGGCGTGGTGCGAGTACGGCGTGCGCTTCGCCGCCGCCGTCGAGCTGGGGCGCATCCACGCCACGCAGTTCCACCCGGAGAAGAGCCAGCGCTGGGGGCTGCGGCTCCTCGAGAACTTCGCGGCGATCGTGAAAGAGTCGGCGTGATCGTCATCCCGGCCGTCGATGTGAAGGAAGGCCGCTGCGTGCGGCTGCGCGAGGGCCGCGCCGATGCCGAGACCGTCTTCTCCGAGGATCCGGTGGCCATGGCCACGCAGTGGGCGGCGCAAGGCGCGCCGCGCCTGCACGTGGTCGATCTCGACGGCGCCTTCGGCGCGCCGCGCCAAATGGCGCTCGTGGCCAAGATCGTGGCGGCGGTGGCGCCCGTGCGCGTCGAGGTCGGCGGCGGCCTGCGCGACATCGCCGCCGTCGAATCGGTCCTCGAGGCCGGCGCCGGCTGGGTGGTGGTCGGCACGCGCGCGGCGCTCGATGAACGATTCCTGCGTGACGTGTGCCGGAGGTTTCCGGCGCGCGTCATCATCGCCGTCGACGCGCGTGGCGCTCGCGTGGCCGTGAAGGGCTGGACGGAGGTCGCCGACGTCACCGTCACCGAGGTCGGTCAGCGCGCGTTTCAGGCCGGCGCCGCCGCTCTCCTCTATACGGATATCTCTCGCGATGGGACCGAGCGCGGGCCCAATGTCGAAGACACCGCGTCGCTGGCGCGCGCGGTGCGAATGCCGATCCTCGCCTCCGGTGGCGTCGGCAGCGTGGCCGATATCGCTGCCCTCGCCGCCGTCGCCGATGCCGGCATCGAGGGCGTCGTGGTCGGGCGCGCGCTCTACACCGGCGCCGTCTCGCTGCCGGACGCGATGCGTGCCGCCGCGCGCGGGGCCTAGCGTGCTGGCCAAGCGCATCATCCCGTGCCTCGACGTCAAGGACGGCCGCGTGGTGAAGGGCGTCCGGTTCGTCGACCTGCGCGACGCCGGCGATCCGGTCGAGGCGGCGATCGCGTATGACGCGCAGGGCGCCGACGAGCTGGTCTTCCTCGACATCACGGCCTCGCACGAGGCGCGCGACATCATGCTCGACGTCGTGAAGCGCACCGCGGAAGGGATCTACATGCCGCTCACCGTGGGCGGCGGCATCCGCGCCGTCGACGACGTGCGGCGGCTGCTGCGCGCGGGCGCCGACAAGGTCTCGCTCAACACGGCGGCGCTGGCGCGCCCCGAGGTGATCCGCGAGGCCGCGCAGCGCTTCGGCAGCCAGTGCATCGTCGTCGCGATCGACGCCAAGCGAACGGAGCCGAAAACCATCTCGAACGGGCCACCCACGGCCGAAGCCGGCCTCGCGGACCCCGCGACAACAACCTGGCACGTATTCACGCACGGCGGGCGCAATACCACGGGCCGCGATGCCGTCGCGTGGGCGCAGGAGGCGGTGGCGCTGGGGGCGGGCGAGATCCTCCTCACGAGCATGGATCGCGACGGCACCAAGGACGGCTACGACCTCGAGCTGACGCGCGCCGTCTCCGAGGCGGTCACGGTGCCGGTCATCGCCTCCGGCGGTGCCGGCACGCTCGAGCACTTCCACGAGGCGCTGGTGGACGGGCGCGCGGACGCGGCGCTGGCCGCCTCCCTCTTCCACTTCGGCATCCACACGATCGCCGAGACCAAGCGCTACCTGGCCGAGCGGGGCGTGGAGGTGCGGCGGTGACCCCGGACGAGCTGACGTACGACGAGCGCGGGCTGATCCCCGCCGTCGTGCAGGAAGCGGAGACCGGCGAGGTGCTGATGGTCGCGTGGATGGATCGCGACGCCGTCGCCAAGACGCTGACCACGGGGCTCACGCACTTCTGGTCGCGCTCCCGCCGGGCGCCATGGCAGAAGGGCGAGACGTCGGGTCACGTGCAGCACGTGCAGGGCGTCTACGCCGACTGCGACGTCGACACGCTCGTCGTGCAGGTCCACCAGGATGGCGTGGCCTGCCACACCGGCGCGCGCACGTGCTTCTTCAACGCGCTGTCGGGACCGGGCGCGGCGGCCAACATGCTCGAGCGCATCGAGCGCATCGTGCAGCAGCGCAAGTCGTCGCCGCCGGCGGGCTCGTACGTCGCGAGCTTGCTCGCCAAGGGCGAGGCCGCGGTGTGCCGCAAGATCGGCGAGGAGGCGACGGAGGTGGTGACGGCGGCGCTCGGCGGCGAGGGCGACGCGCGGGTCGTTTCGGAGGTCGCCGATCTCTGGTTCCACACGCTGGTGTTGCTCGGGGAGCGCGGCATCCCGCTCCGCGACGTCCTCGAGGAGCTCGCGCGCCGGCACAAGGAGCGCGCGGCTTCGCGAGCGTAGCCCGTGAGCGCCGGCGCCCGGCGCGCGGCGCTCGTCACGGCCGTGGCCTTCAGTGTCCTCGCCGGCTGCGCCGGGCGGCGGCTGCACGAGGGCGTCTTTCGCTCCGAGCACGGCTTCCGGGTCACCGTCCCCGGCCCCGCGTGGAACGTGGTGAACGGCTCGCGCGCCGAGCTGGAGCTGCGGCGGGCCGACGGCGGCGCCGGGATGCTGGCCCACGCGACCTGCCGGCCGGAGGCGGCGCGCCGGAACTACGGGCTGCTGGAACGTCACCTCTTGCTCGGCCTGCGGGATCGCGCGACCCTCGAAGAAGGCGAGGCCGACGTGGCCGGTCGCCGGGCCGCCCACCGGGTGGTGGAGGGGCGGCCGCGCGACGGTGAAGAACGGATGCGCATCGAGAGCTACGTGCTCAAGGACACGCGCTGCGTGTACGACCTGCTCTACGTCGCGCCGCCGGAGGACTTCGACGGCGGTCGCGAGGACTTCCGGCGGTTCGTGGCCAGCTTCGTGATGGAGTGAGTGATGGAGGCCTATCTCAGGCGCACGGCGATGTGGTACGGGGGCGTCGGCCTGCTCACCGCGCAGGTCGCGCGCAGCCTCGCCCTGCCGCCGAAGTACTTCCGCCTGGTGGTCAACGAGATCGAGGTGATGGGGGTACGCTCGCTCGGCGTGGCCCTGACCGCCGCGATCTTCACCGGCATGGTCTTCGCCATCCAGAGCGCGGTGAACATGGCGCGCTTCGGCGCCGAGGCCTACGTGGGCCCGATCGCCGCGCTGGCCATCCTGCGCGAGCTGGGGCCCGTCCTCACCGCGATCCTCGTCGGCGGCAAGGTCGCCTCCGGTATCACGGCGGAGCTGGGCTCCATGCGCGTGACCGAGCAGATCGACGCGCTGCGCACGCTGGGCGTCAACTACATCAAGCGGCTGATCGTGCCGCGCGTGCTGGCCGCGCTCGTCGTGTTCCCGCTCCTCACCGTGCTGGCCGACGTCGTCGGCGTGCTGGGCGGCATGGTCATCATGTGGATCGAGCGCGGCGCGGACATGTACACGTACTGGAACGTGACGAGCTACTGGGTGGTACCGCGCGACTTCCTCACCGGCATCGGCAAGTCGTTCTTCTTCGGGGGCATCGTCACGCTGATCGGCTGCTACAACGGGCTGTCGACCACCGGCGGCACCGAGGGGCTGGGCCGCGCCACCACCGCCACCGTCGTGCACGTCACCATGGGCGTGATCGTCTCCGATTTCTTTCTCACCAAGCTCTTCCTCATGATCTTCTGGTGAGCGATGGCGACCGGCGTGGTCGAGGTGGTCGATCTCCGCAAGTCGTTCGAGCGCGCCGAGGTGCTGCGCGGGGTGTCGTTCCGGCTCGACAAGGGCGAGACGCTCGTGGTGATGGGCGGTAGCGGCTCGGGCAAGACGGTGCTGCTCCGGCACGTGGCGGGGCTCGTGCGGCCCGACGCGGGCGAGGTGTGTGTGTTCGGACGCAACATCGAGCGGCTCTCGGAGGAGGAATTGCTCCCCATCCGCCGGCGCATGGGCTACGTGTTCCAGGGCGCGGCCCTGTTCGATTCGCTGTCGGTCTACGAGAACGTCGCGTTTCCGCTGCGCGAGCACACGGATCTGTCCGAGACGGCGATCCGCGAGCGCGTCGTCCACGTGCTCTCGCTGGTCGGTCTCGGCGACGATGTGCTGCCGCTGCTGCCCTCGGAGCTGTCGGGCGGCATGCGCAAGCGCGTGGGCATCGCGCGGGCGCTGGTCATCGAGCCGGAGCTGATGCTCTTCGACGAGCCGACAGCCGGGCTCGATCCGACGAACTCCAAGATGGTCGGCGAGCTCATCGTCGAGCTCAAGCGCGGACCGTGCGATACGTCCATCGTGGTGACCCACGACGTCGAGCTGGCGCGGACGGTGGCCGACCGGCTGGCCATTCTGATGGACGGCCGGTTCGCCGCGGTCGGGCGCGCCGACGAGGTGATGACTTCGGGCGAGCCCGCCGTGCAGGCGTTCCTGGCCGGCGAAGCGAGGTGAAGACGTGAACGACGAGCGAAGCGACCTCGGCAAGAAATTCCGCGTGGGCGTCTTCGTGCTGGTGTCGCTCGTGGCCGGCGTCGGGATGGTGTACGCGCTCGGCGCGCGCGCCCGGCTGTTCGAGTCGCGCTACACGGTGCATGCCGACTTCACGGAGGTCGGCGGGCTCAACGAGGGGGCCACCGTGCGGCTGGCCGGCGTGCAGATCGGCCGCGTGAAGCGCGTGAACCTGCCGGCCGAGCCCGGCGGCAAGGTGCGTGTGGACCTCACGATCGCCAAGCGGTTCGGCAACCGCGTGCGCAAGAACTCCGTGGCGCGCATCGAGACCCAGGGCCTGCTCGGCGACCGCATCGTCGAGCTGACCGTCGGCACCGCGGAGGCGCCGCCGACGAAGGACGGCGACGTGATCCTCGCGCGCGATCCCACCGACTTCAGCAAGATCGTCAGCGAGGGCGCGCAGACGGTGAAGAACGTGGCGGCGCTCGCCGAAAGTCTCAAGGGGACGGCGGACAGCCTGAGGCAATCGAGGCTGGTCGAGGACGCCTCGGCCACGCTGGCCTCCGCACGCAAGGTGACCGATCAGGTCAGCCGGATCGTGGGCGAGGTCGAAAAGGGCCGCGGCTGGGCCCACGCGCTGATCTACGAGGAGCCGGTGGCGCTGCGGAAGATGAACGACGTGATCGCGAGCACGCAGCGGCTGCTCGACCGCGTCGAGCGCGGCGAGGGCGCGGCCGGCGTGCTCACCTCCGAGGCGTCCACCGCGGCCGCCCGCCGGTTCGTGGCCGCCATGGACAAGCTCGCGCGCATGTCCGAGCAGCCGGGCAGCGCCGACGAGGGGCTCGTGCCCGCGCTGCTCTTCGATCCCAAGTACAAGAACGTGCTCGAGGACCTGAAAGTCGTCGCGCACAACTTCCGCGAGGTCTCCGACCGCCTCGTGGGCGGCAAGGGCACGCTCGGCGGCCTCGTGAAGGACGAGCCGGCCGACGCGGGGATCGGCCAGGCGTCGCGCGATCTGCAGGCCGCGCTGGCCAACCTCAAGGAGATCACCGCGAAGGTCAACGAGGGCGAGGGCACGCTGGGCGCCCTCATCGCCGATCCGACCGTCTACGAGCGCCTCGTCTCCATCCTCGACGGCGCGCAGCGGAGCTTCCTGCTCCGCGGTCTGCTCAAGAGCCTCGGCGGCGGCGGCAAGCCGAAAGAGGGCGAGTGAGCCCGCGCGCGACCTCCGTCTACCGCTGCCAGGAGTGCGGCTTCGCCAGCCCGAAACCCGGCACGTGCCCGGACTGTCTGCGCGGCGCCGGCGCGTACGTGCAGCTGGTGGAGGAGCGGGCCGAGGCCCCGGCGCGCGGGCGTCGCCCCGGCGCGCCCTCGTCGAGCCGCCCACAGCCGCTCAGGGACGTCGTCCTCGAGGCCGGCGACCGGCTGCCGACGGGCATCGCCGAGCTCGATCGCGTGCTCGGCGGCGGGGTGGTGCGCGGCTCGCTCGTGCTGATCGGCGGGGACCCGGGGATCGGGAAATCCACGTTGCTGTTGGACGCCGCGCGCGCGCTCGCGAAGGCGCGGCCGCCCGTGCTGTACGTCTGCGCCGAAGAGTCGGCGGCGCAGGTGAAGATGCGCGCGGACCGTCTCGGCATCGCCGGCGACGGGCTCCTGCTGTGGGCGGAGACCGACCTCGCCGCCGTGCAGGCCGCGCTCGACGACGTGAAGCCCCAGGCGCTGATCGTGGACTCGATCCAGACCGTCTTTCTGCCCGACCTCGAGTCGGCGCCCGGCTCGGTTGCCCAGGTGCGCGAGTGCGCCGCGCGCCTCATGACGCAGGCCAAGGGGCGGGGCCTCGCGACGTTCCTGGTCGGCCACGTCACGAAGGACGGCGCCATCGCCGGCCCGCGCGTCCTCGAGCACCTGGTCGATACCGTCCTCTATTTCGAGGGCGAGCAGCACCACGCGTATCGCGTGCTGCGGGCGGTGAAGAACCGCTTCGGCTCCACCAACGAGATCGGCGTCTTCGAGATGGCCGAGCGCGGGCTCGTCGAGGTGGCGAACCCGTCGGGGTTCTTCCTCTCCGAGCGCCCGATCGACGCGCCGGGCTCGGTGGTGGTGGCCAGCCTCGAGGGCACGCGGCCGATGCTGCTGGAGCTGCAGGCGCTCGTCTCGCGCGCGTCGTTCGGCACGCCGCGCCGGACCGTGCTCGGCGCCGACTACAACCGCGTGTGCCTGCTGCTCGCCGTGCTGGAGAAGCGCGCACAGCTGCCGATCGGCAACCAGGACGTCTTCGTCAACGTCGCGGGCGGCGGCCGCGTCGTCGAGCCCGCGGCGGACCTGGCCATCGTCCTCGCGGCGGCGTCCTCCTACATGGAGCGCCCGCTGCCGGCCGACGTCGTGGTGCTGGGCGAGGTGGGACTCACCGGCGAGGTGCGCGCGGTGGCGGGGCTCGAGGCGCGCCTGCGGGCCGCCGCGCAGCTCGGCTTCCGCTCGGCCGTCGTGCCCAAGAGCGGCGCGGCCGAGATGCGCTCGGTGCCGCTGAGCGTCCGGGGTGTGGTCACGGTGTCCGAGGCCCTCGAGGCACTCCTGCCCTGACGCTCGCGATCGTCCGGCTGCTCGTGGTCGTCTGTGCGGCCGTGGCGGGCGCGGCGCTGGCCGTGGCCCTGCGGGTGCCCCCGGCGGCGGCGGCGCTGGCCGGCGCGGCGCTCGGGGCCGCCGCCGTCGGCCTGGAGCTGGCGGTCGCGCTGGGACGCGCCCCGGCGTCGGCCGCGCGGGTCCGCCCGCCCGACGGCGGCAAGCTGCTCGACACGTCCGCTATCATCGACGGCCGTATCGCCGACGTCGTCACCACCGGCTACCTCGAGGGACCGCTGCTGGTGCCGCGCTTCGTGCTGCGCGAGCTGCAGCGCCTGGCCGACGGCGCCGATCCGCTGCGCCGCAACCGCGGCAAGCGCGGCTTCGAGATCCTCAAGCGGCTGCAAGATCTGCGCAGCGTGGAGATCGTCGAGGCGGACGTCGCCGGCGTCAGCGACGTCGACGCCAAGCTGGTGGAGCTCGCACGACAGCGCGGCGCGCACGTCGTCACCACCGACTACAATCTGAACCGCGTGGCCGAGCTGAGCGGCGTGAGCGTCCTCAACGTCAACGACCTCGCCAACGCGCTGAAACCCGTCGTGCTCCCGGGCGAGAGCCTGCGCGTGCAGGTGCTGCGCGAGGGCAAGGAGCCGGGGCAGGGCGTGGGATTCCTCGAGGACGGTACGATGGTCGTCGTCGAGCAGGGACGCCGGCTGCTCGGCCAGGAGGTGGCGGTGGTGGTGACGAGCGCGCTGCAGACGTCGGCGGGCCGCATGGTGTTTGCGCGCCCGCGCGTCGACACCGACGAGAGCGGCGGCCGCGATGCGTGACATCGCGGTGCTGATCCCCGCCGGTGGCATCGGCGCGCGGCTCGGACGGCGCACGCCGAAGCAGTTCCTGCGCGTCGGCCGCGAGGCGATTCTCGCCGCCACCGTCGGTCATTTCCGCCGTCACCCGCGCGTGGCCGCCATCATCGTTGCCGCACCCGGCGCGCACCTCGCCCGCGCGCGGCGGCTCCTGGGCGCCGGCGTCACCGTCGTCGCCGGCGGCGCCACCCGGCAGGAGTCGGTGCGGCTCGCGCTGGAGGCGGCGCCGCCCGGCGTGCGCGTCGCCCTCGTGCACGACGCCGTGCGGCCGTTCATCACGCGCGCGCTGGTGGACGCGGTGCTGGCGGCGGCGCGCGCCGACGGCGCGGCGATCTGCGCCCTGCCGGTGGCCGAGACGGTCAAGCGCGTGCGCGACGGTGTCGTCGAGACGACGATCGAGCGGGCGGGACTCTGGACGGTGCAGACGCCGCAGGCGTTCCACGCCGAGGTCCTGCGCGAGGCCCACGACAAGGCGCGCCGCGACGGCGTGGCCGGCACCGACGACGCGATGCTGGTGGAGCGGCTCGGTCACCGTGTGCGCGTCGTGCCCGGGCTCGCCGGCAACGTGAAGATCACGACGCCCGACGATCTCCGGCGAGCCCGGGACACCCGGCCCACCCGCGGCGAGCCCCGATGACGCGCGTCGGCTTCGGCTTCGACCTGCACCCGCTCGTCGCCGGCCGACCGCTCGTCCTCGGCGGGGTGACGGTGCCGTCGGAGGTCGGCCTCGACGGCCACTCGGACGCCGACGTGCTCGCGCACGCGGTGGCGGAGGCGCTGCTCGGCGCGCTCGCGCTCGGCGACCTCGGCCGCCATTTCCCCGACACCGACCCGCGCTGGCGCGGCGTCTCGAGCCTCGTGCTCCTCAAGGGCGTGCTCGACCTCGTCGCCGCCCGCGGCGCGCGGCTGGTCAACGTGGACGCGACGGTGCTGGCGCAGGCGCCGAAGCTGGCGCCGCTGCTGCCGGAGATGGCCAAGCGGCTGGCCGACACGCTCGGAATCCGTGTGGACGCCGTGAGCGTCAAAGCAAAGAGCCCGGAAGGGCTCGGCCTCCTCGGCCGACGCGAGGGCATCGCGGCCATGGCCGTGGTGAGTGTGGACGTGCGAGCCGCAGCCGGAGGCGAGGCGAGCCTGTGATCCTGGAGGTCGCGTGAAGGTCTTCAACACCATGACACGCACGAAGGAAGAGCTCGTCCCGATCACCGCGGGCGAGATTCGGATGTACTCGTGCGGGGTGACCGTGTACGACCTCTCCCACGTCGGTCACGCGAAGATGATGATCGTCTTCGACGTGATCGCGCGCTACCTGCGCTTCGCCGGCTATCGCGTGACGTTCGTGCGGAACTTCACGGACATCGAGGACAAGATCATCCGGCGAGCCAACCAGGAAGGCGTCCCCGCCCGGGAGATCTCCGAGCGCTACATCGCGGCGTTCCGCGAGGACATCGCGGCGCTGGGCGTGCAGGCGCCCGAGGTGGAGCCGAAGGCGACCGACCACGTGCCGGAGATGATCGCGTTGATCGAGCGCCTCGTCTCCGGTGGGTACGCGTACGTCGTGGACGGCGACGTGTACTTCGAGGTCCGACGGTTCCCGGCCTACGGGAAGCTCTCCGGCAAGAACCTCGACGAGCTGCTGGCCGGCGCGCGCGTCGACGTCGACGAGCGCAAGCGTGACCCCCGCGACTTCGCGCTGTGGAAGGCGGCCAAGCCCGTCGCCCAGGCCGAGGCGGTGACGCACAAGCCCTTCGCCCGCTACTGGGTGCACAACGGCTTCGTGAACATGGGCAAGGACAAGATGTCGAAGTCGCTCGGCAACACGCTGACGATCCGCGACATCGTCAAGCGGCACGATCCCGAGGCGCTGCGGCTGTGGATCCTCGGCACCCACTACCGCCATCTCCTCGAGTGGTCCGACGAGCGCGTGGAGGAAGCGGCCCGCGCGCTCGCGCGGCTCACCCGTGTGGTCGATGACGCCGCCTCGCTCGGCGCGCCGGCCGCCGCCGTCCCGGCGGCGTTCGCCGGCTTCGCCGCGCGATTCACGGCGGCGATGGACGACGACTTCAACACGCCGCAGGCGCTCGGCGTGCTGTTCGAATTCGCGCGCGCGCTGTCCGACGCGCGCGACCGCGGCCTCGGCGCGCTCGAGGCGCGCGCCGATTTCGTGGCGGGCGTCGGTGAGCTGGTGCGGCTGGGGCGCGTGCTCGGCCTGCTGCGGCGCGGCGTCGAGGCGGGCGGGCCGCCGGCGGCGGTCGAGCGGCTCGTCGCCGAGCGCACGGACGCGCGCGCACGGCGCGACTGGCGCCGCTCCGACGAGCTGCGCGCGGACATCCAGCGGCTCGGCTGGCTGGTGGAGGACACGCCGGGCGGTCCGCGGCTGACGCGCAAGAGCGGCTGATGGCCGAGGGCCGCGTGTACGGCCGTAACCCCGTGCTGGCGTTGTTGCGCAGCGGCGGGCGTCGGGCGGACGAGATCGCGGTCCTGGCCGGCGGGCGCGGCCCGCTCGGCGAGGTGGTCGCGCTCGCGCGCCGGGCGGGCGTGAAAGTCTCGTTCCGGACGCGGGAACAGCTCACCGCGATCGCCGGCTCGCCGGAGCACCAGGGTGTCGTCGCCCGCGTCACCTCCGCCGAGTACGTCGATCTCGAGGACCTCCTCGCTGAGCCGGTCCAGCGCAGCCAGCCACCCTTCTACGTGGTGCTCGACCAGGTCCAGGATCCGCGCAACCTCGGCGCGATCCTCCGGACCGCCGAGGCCTTCGGCGTCCACGGCGTCGTGATCCCGAAGCACCATGCCGTCGGCCTCACCGACGCGGCTGCACGCACAGCGATGGGGGCCATCGAGCGGGTCCCTGTGGCCCGCACCACCAACCTCGTGAGCGCACTCGAAACCATCAAGGAATCGGGAACTTGGGTCTATGGCGCGGCCGCCGGCGAGGGGGTCGTGCCGTGGGCCGCGGACTTGCGCGGCCCTGTATGCTTGGTCCTGGGCGGCGAGGGTGAGGGGTTACGGCCTCTCGTGGCCCGCGCCTGCGACGTCGTCCTGGCCATTCCGATGGTCGGCGCCGCCGAATCGCTGAACGTGGCGGCCGCGGCTGCCGTCCTCTGCTACGAGGTGTCCCGCCAACGCCATCAAAATACTTGACTTATTGCGATCTCGAAGTAGATTGGAACTTTGCCCGTGCTGGCGTAGCTCAGGGGCAGAGCAACTGCCTTGTAAGCAGTGGGTCGGGGGTTCAAATCCTCCCGCCAGCGCCAGCTTGTGTTGCCGCGTTAGCCAACGAGAGGTTCTCATCGCATGCCGGCAGGTTCGGGGAGGTACCCAAGTGGCCAAAGGGGGCAGACTGTAAATCTGCTGGCGTACGCCTTCGGGGGTTCAAATCCTCCCCTCCCCACCATTCACCCGGGCGGGAATAGCTCAGCGGTAGAGCGCCAGCCTTCCAAGCTGGGGGTCGCGGGTTCGAATCCCGTTTCCCGCTCCATTGTAACGGGGACTGCGTGGCCGGCTTGGACCGAGGGTGGCCTGAGCGAGATGCGCGTGGCTGCGATGGCGGACGCTGCGCGAGATATCGACAACCGTCTCGCCCATGTAGCTCAGTTGGCAGAGCACGCCCTTGGTAAGGGCGAGGTCTCCGGTTCAATCCCGGACATGGGCTCCAGATTTTTTTCG
>QHSB01000210.1 GCA_003220335.1 Candidatus Rokuibacteriota bacterium | reverse complement strand
TCGCGCTCGTCGACGCGGTCGCGGCGCAGCCGGTCCACCTCCGCCAGCACGCCGGCGACGGCGGCGTCAGCGTTGGCGGGCGCGGTGCCGAGGTACGGCAGGAACAGCGAGGGGCCGGTGCGATTCGTGGTCAGCACGCCCGTGGAATACGCAAGCCCGCGCCGGTCGCGCAGCTCGACGAACAGCCGGCTCGACATCCCGCCGCCGAGCACGGCCCCAAGCACACGCATCGCCGGGTAGTCCGGATGCGTGAGGGGCGGCGCCAGGAAGCCCACGAGCACCTGCGCCTGCCGCGCCTCGCGCTCCACGAGCCGCCGCTCGCCGCGCGGCGCGGCCTCGGTGGCCGGGCCGGTCGCGGCGTCGGCCGTCCCGGGCACCCGCTTGAACAGACGCTCCGCGACGGCGATCACGCGCTGCCGGGGGACGCCGCCGGCGACGGCCAGAACCATGCGGTCGGCGCGATACACGGCGGCGTAGCGCTCGAGCAGCGCCGCGCGCGTCAGCCGCGCCACGCTCTCGGGACGCCCGAGCGCGGGCCACGCGTAGGGATGTCCACCGTAGAGGTCGGCGAGCGCGATGTCGAAGGCACGCGGAAACGGCTGATCCGCGCGCGTCTGGAGCTGACCGAGAATCAGGGCGCGCTCCTTTTCGATCTCGCCGGCGGGCAGCGTCGGCTCCAGCGCCACCTCCGCCAGCAGCGCCAGGAGCGCGTCCCAGTGGCGCGCGAGCGCCGTGGCACGGACCTCGGCGTAGTCCACGTCGCCGGAGGCGTCGACGGCGCCGCCGAGCTCTTCGGCTGCCTCGGCCAGCGCGAGCGTCGAGTGGTGCTTCGTGCCGCGCAGCATCGCCCGCTGCAGAAAGTTCGTCACGCCGGCCGTGTCCGCGGTCTCGAAGGCCGAGCCGCTCCGCACCAGGAGCGACGCGGCGACGACGCCGACGGCCGGATCCTCGCGGACCAAGACAACGAGCCCGTTCGGCAGCACGTGACGGACGATCGCCGGCTGCTGCGCGGCGGCCGACGTCGTCAGCGCGACGAGGACGGACAGCACCAGCAGCGCGCGCCTCATCGCGCGCCTCCCGGCGGCAGCAGGGCCAGCCGCGTGTACCGCGCCGGGTCGAGATAGCGCCGCGCGACCGCGCGCACCTGGACCGCGGTGACCGAGCGAATCCGGTTCACGTAGGCGAGCTCATCCTCGAGCGTCCAGATCGTCTCCGCGCGTCCCAGCGCCCTCGCGCGACCCTCCGCGGTCTCCGTCTCGAACTCGTGTTCGGCTTCGGCCGCGGTAATGGCGCGTCGCAGCTCCGCCTCCGTCACGCCGGTGTCGCGGACACGGCGGATTTCGGCGAGGACCTCGGCCTCGGCGCGATCGACGTTGGCCGGCGGCAGCTCCGCGCTCACCGTGACGCCCCCCGCCCCCTCCAGCGCCGAGAACGATGCGCCGATGGAGACGACGAGCCCATCGCGCTCGCGCAGCGCCTGCACGAGACGCGACGATCGGCTCCGGCCGAGGATCGAGACGAGGAGATCGAGCGCCGGCGTATCGGCGTGGTCCAGTCGCGTCGCCGGCCAGGCCATGCCGAGATGCGCGTGAGCGCCAGGATGCGTCAGCTCCTGACGCTGCGGCCAGAATGGGGGCGGCGGTGCGACGGGCAGGCGCGGCGCGCCCCCGCGCGGCAGCCGGCCGAACGTCGCGCTCGCCGTCGCCAGCACCTGCTGCGGGTCCACCGCGCCGACCGCGACGACTGCGAACGTTTCCGGCACGTAGTGACGCCGGTAGAATCCTGCAAGCGTTTCGCGCGTGAGTCCCCGCACCAGCTCGGGCGTGCCGATCACGCGGCGGCCGTAGGGATGGCCCTCGAAGAGCTGCGCGTAGAGCTGGAGCCCGAGCCGGCGACGCGGGCTGTCTTCGCCGAGACGCATCTCGTCGAGGACGACGTCTTTCTCCTTCTCGAGCACGTCGGTGTCGAGCGTCGCATTCACCGCGATGTCGGCGAGCATCTCGAGCCCCGAGACCATGCGGCGCGAGGGAAGCGTCACGTAATAGAAAGTGTAGTCCCACGTCGTGCCCGCGTTCATCCGGCCGCCGACTCCCTCCACGTCGCGCTCGACGAAGCCGCCCGGGCGCGAGGTGGTGCCGCGGAAGAGCATATGCTCGAGGTAGTGCGCGAGACCGAGCTCGGCGGCGGTCTCGTCGCGCGCGCCGGCACGCACCCATAGCTGGAGCGCCACAACGTCGCTGCCGCGATGTTCCTGGACGATCACGGGGATGCCGTTGGCGAGAACATGTCTCGTGGGACTGCTCACCGCGGCTGCGGGCCGCGGAACGGTCCGAACAGCGCCGCAGCCCCACACTGCGAGGACCACCAGCGCCACACTGAGGCGCGCCACCCGGACCATAAGCCCTAAAAGCCTATCATGACAGGCGTCTTTGCCCCTCGCTTCATCGGTCCGACCCTTCGAGCGGGCGTAGGGCAATTTGCCGGGCTCCGACTCCGGTCTCGAAAGGCACATCGCCCTCTTCAGTCGAAGGTCATGAACGACAACTGCTGGTAATTTCGTACGATATACCTCCTGACCGCGATTGGCAGCCCGATTGCTGGCTACCCCCATCGATCGTCTCCGGAACCAACAGAACGTTCCGAGGATCGTATAGAGGCAGCGGTGAACCAATCGGGCGGGGCCATGGGGGTCCGCGCCAGTCGACCACCCAAACCAATTGGAAGGAACGCAATGAAGAGACTACTTGCAGGCTTGATGAGTGCCTTCGCGATCGCCGTGTTTGCCACGGCGACTGTCGAGGCCCAGACCCCGTCGTGCCCACCCGAAGTGGCGAAGGCCAAGGAACAGTTGAGCATGCGGACGGCGAAGGCTGACACCGTCCAGGCGCCGCGCTCGCTCGCGGCCTCGCGCCCCAGTGAGGCGCCGCGTGGTCAGGACGTTCAGGCGCCGCGTTCGCTCGCGGGCGCGCGTCAGCAGAACGAGGCGCCGCGTGGCCAGGACGTCCAGGCGCCACGTGGTCAGGACGTGCAGGCGCCGCGTGGTCAGGACGTGCAGGCGCCGCGTGGCCAGGACGTGCAGGCTCCGCGTGGCCAGGACGTGCAGGCTCCGCGTGGTCAGGACGTTCAGGCTCCGCGTGGTCAGGACGTGCAGGCTCCGCGCGGTCAGGACGTCCAGGCCCCGCGGGGTCAGGACGTTCAGGCTCCGCGTGGGCCCCGCGTGGTCAGGACGTTCAGGCTCCGCGTGGTCAGAAGGTCGAGGCGCCGCGTGGTCAGGACGTACAGGCCCCGCGTGGCCAGGACGTCCAGGCGCCGCGTGGTCAGGATGTGCAGGCCCCGCGGTCGCTCGCCGGCTCGAAGGCGGGCAGCAGCAAGGCCTTCAGCCTCGTGAAGGAGGCTGAGGCGGCGTGCGCGAAAGGTGACATGACGACGGCGAAGACCAAGGCCGAGGCGGCTCTGGCGGAGATGAAGTAACTCCAGCCGTCTGGAACATCAAGGCTCCAGGAGGGCAACCTCCTGGAGCCTTTCCTTTTCCGTTACAATCGCGCTCGTGCGCAGTTTCATCGGCGCGCTCGTCCTGCTGCTCGCTCCCGCACTGGCGACGGCACAGCCTGCGCTCTCCCTTCAAGAGGCGTTGCTGCGCGCGAAGCCTGCGGTGGCCCTCGTCGTCTCCGAAGTCGGCGGTGACGTGCTGGTCCGCTGCGGGGCGGGGGCCGAGGCGACCGTGACGCCCTCGCCGTTCCGTGAGACGGGCACCGGCTGGTTCGTCGCTTCATCGGGCTGGCTCGTCACCAACGGCCACGTGGTCTCGCCGGCCCACAATCCACCCGGCTGGCTCGCGAACGAGCAGACACAGAAAGCGATCAAGCAGGCGTGCGGCGCCGGCGCGGGATCGGGGCGCGCGAGGCTCGAGCCGTCGATCTCCGTGCTCCTGGCCAACGGCGTGCGGATGTCCGCAACCGTCGTGAAGTACAGCCCGCCCGTCGCCGGCGAGGCGATGTCCGGTCAGGACCTCGCCCTGCTGAAGCTCGAGGCGGCCGACATGCCGGTGCTGCCGCTCGCCGATTCGGCGCAGGCGCAGATCGGCGACCGGCTCCACATCATCGGCTTCCCCGGCGTCGTCCTGAGTCACGAGCTGCTGAACTCGTCGGCCAAGATGGAGGCGTCGGTCACCGGGGGCGCCGTCTCTGGGTTCAAGCAGGATCGCGCCAACCAACTGGTGATCCAGACGGACGCGTCGGCGGCGTGGGGCGACAGCGGCGGGCCGGCGGTCAACGACGCCGGGGCAGTGGTCGGCGTGCTCACGTTCGTCACGTTGTCGTCGGATGCCCAGAGCAATATCGTGCAGGGCTTCAACTTCATCATTCCCTCGGCCGCCGTCGTCAAATTTCTCGAGGGCACCCCGGTGCCGCGCGGCGAGCCGAACCGCTTCAACGCCGCGTGGCACGCGGGCCTGCGCGATCACTTCGCCGGCAATTACCGGCGGGCGCGGGCCGAGCTGGCGGAGGCCAACCGGCTGTTACCCGAGCTGCCGGACGTGCGGCGAATCACGCTCGAGAACGACGAGCGCCTCAAGCGCGAGCCCCTCCTGCCCTGGACGCAGGTGGCGATCGGCATGCTCGTGGTCAGCGCGGCGGGCTGGGCGGTCCTGCTGTTCCGTCGGTGGCAGCGAAACCGCTTCCGGATCCGCCCCGCGGAAGTCATGCGGCTCCTCGAGGGGCCCGAGCCGCCGACGATCCTGGACGTGCGCGCGTCCGATGCCTACGCGCGCAGTCCCGTGCGCATTCCGCG
>QHSB01000209.1 GCA_003220335.1 Candidatus Rokuibacteriota bacterium | reverse complement strand
AGCGGCCATCCCATGAACCATGAACGGCCGGCTGGAAAACGTGCACGGGTGCCAGTCTGGCTTGTAAAACTTGGCTCAACGTCATCTGCCCGACACCCAAATGGGGGTGACTGGCCGTCGGCGGTCTTCCATAAGTCACCGATTTCCCAGGCACGGAAAGGGCTCCGAGAGGTCTGGCACGGGTGCTGCTGTTCCTCCGCCCCTGAGGCGTGTGCGCAGGTGTCCGCTTCGGCCGCCACCAGGCGGGTACTTACCGCGCGCATGACCCGGGAGGCTCCACATGGGCGAGGCATCTCACGTCGCAGCGATTCTTCTGCTGTTCGGCGCGGCCACGGCGGATGCGCAGATCGCGCCGCCACCGAATGCCGCCGGCGCCTACCAGAAGCTCTCGCCCGGCAACCAGAAAGTCGCGCGGGCCTTGTTCGAGGCGCAGAACACGTCGCCGACGCCGACCACGACCAGGCCCGGGAGCAAGACGGCTCCGGCGCCTGCGTCGAGCGCGGCGGCGGGGAGCGCGAACGGCCCGAAGCCGCTCACGCTCGATCAGATCGCGGCGATGAAGCAGAGCGGCACCGGCTGGGAGCAGGTGTTCCGTCAGATGCGCGCCCAGGGCCTCGTCACGGACAAGAACATCGGTCAGGTGGTGACGCGCTACAACCAGTCCTCGCGGCCGCCCAGCGCGTCCGTGGTCACGACCGGCGGCGACGCCGGGTCGCCGGACGGCGCGCGGGTCGTGCCGGGGCGCGGTAGCGCGGCCCTCGCCGGCAGCGGGACACATTCGAGCGATGCGGCGTCGACTCGCGGCAACGCCGACGCGTACGGGCACAGCGGCAACATCAGGTAGCGCATCCCGAGTCCCGAGCAGGTAGCGCATCCCGAGCCCGGAGGGACAGACGATGAATCCCTGGAAATTGACGGCGATCGCCATGGCGGTGGTGATGGCGACTGCCCTCGTGACGGGTCTGGTCGTCGCGAACTGGACGGCCGGCGACCGCGCCGCGCAGGAGCAGAAGGCGCAGCAGAAGGTGGCGCAGGCCACGCCCGTGCGCGTCGCGAGCATGCCGGCGGCGCCGAGCCAGAGCGCGATCGCGGCGTGCAACAAGTACGCGGCGAGCGAGGCCGGCTCGAAGGACAAGACGATGGAAGTCGTGAAGGACGGCGCGATCGGCGCGGTCGTCGGCGCGGCGGTCGGGGCCGCGGGCGGCGCGATCGCCGGAGGCGGTAAGGGCGCCGGCAAGGGCGCGGCCATCGGCGGCGTCGTCGGCGCGGGCGGCGGCTCGCTCTACGGCCTCAACGAGAACAAGAAGCACGACGAGCGCTATCGAGCCGCGTACGCCAGCTGCATGCGCGCGCGTGGGTTCACGTCGTAAGCGGAGGAGACGCATGAAGGTGCTGGCGGCCGTTCTGATCGTCACCGCGATCTGGCTCGTGCTCGCCTCGGTGCGCGAGGGCCGGGGCCGCGTCGGTGTGACGGTCGCCGGCGACAACGTCTGGATGATCGAGCAGCACGCTCCGGTCGTGCAGCTCGGTTACGAGGCCGTCATCCCGGCCGGCCACCCGCTGGCGCGGCTGGCCGCCGATCAACCCGACCGCCGGGGCTGAGCCGCAAATTCCTCCGTCGACGCGCGCCCCGCGGTACCCTGGGGCGTGAGCACATCAGGAGGTCTCTCACCATGACCAACACGCGATTCATGGCGGCCGCGCTCGCACTGGCGGCATCGATCGGCTGGATGGCGGCGCCCACCATGGCCGCCGACGATTCGAAGGTCAAGTCGGCCACGCGCCAGGTCGAGACGGGCGCCAAGAAGATCGGCGATGGCAAGCTGGGCGACGGCGTCGAGGAGACGGCCAAGGGCGTCGGCCACACCGTCGTCGAGGGCGCGAAGTTCAGCGGCGAGAAGCTCAAGGAGTCCGGCCAGGCGGCCTCGCCTCCGGCCAAGAGCGCGTGGGCCCATCTGAAGGACGGTAGCGTCAAGGAGAGCGCGAACGCGTTCGGCTCGAGCGTGAAGAGCTTCTTCACGCGGCTCTTCTCGAACTGAGCTAGCCCCGCCGCCCGAGCCACCCCGGCGCCGTCACCGATAGGCCAGCACGCGCTCCCGTCGTCGTCGCCAGCGCACGAGGTCGGCCGTCCAGCCGCGTTCGATCTCTCGCAGCGGGCGGCCGCGCTCGAGCGCGCGTCGGATGCGGTCGGTGCCGAGCAAGATGTCGATCGGCCGCCGCCGCCGCTCGAACTCGTAGGGCGGCCGCTTCCACGCGAAGCGCCGTGGCGCCAGCCGGCGCGCCGCGGCGATCACCGCGACACCGGTCAGGAAGGGCTTGAAGGTCGCTCGGTCGGTCACGTGGATCTGCACGCCGCCGCAGAGTCGTCCCGCCCACTTGTGGAAGGTCGGCGTGAAGCGCGCCGGACGGAATGCGACGCCGGGCAGCCGCTCTCGCGCCAGCGCGTCGGCGTACGCGTGCGCGTCGAGGTAGGGCGCGCCGACCCACTCGAACGGCCGCGTCGTCCCGCGCCCTTCCGAGAGATTGGTGCCTTCGATCAGGCAGCCGCCCGGATAGACGCGCGCGGTGTCGGGCGTCGGCATGTTCGGCGACGGCGCCACCCACGGCACGCCGGTGTCCTCCCACAGCATCGCGCGGCGCCAGCCACGCATCTGCACGACCGTCAGCTCGGGGCGCAGGCCGTGCTCGCGATGGAACCACGTCGCCAGCTCGCCGAGCGTGAG
>QHSB01000208.1 GCA_003220335.1 Candidatus Rokuibacteriota bacterium | reverse complement strand
CTTGAAGCTGAACGAGTACTTGACGAAGTCGGAGTCGCAGCGGGCTCCGTGCCAGCGGTGCGTGTGCCACACGCCGCCGAGGTCCGCGTCGGACTCTAGAATTGTGTACGACAGCGCGGCGGCGCGCAGATAGTACGCGGCCCCGATGCCGGTGATACCGGCGCCGATGACGATGACGTCGGACGATGGCATCAGCGTGGCACGAAGGCGGAGACGGCGTCGAAGTGCCGCGTGACGTCCCGCGTCGCCACGAGCCACGACGTCTCGCGATAGACAAGCCCGTGACGACGGCAGAACGCGCGGACGATCGGCCGCGCGGCGCGAAGCCGGGCCGTCGGCATCGACGGAAACAGATGGTGCTCGATGTGGTTGTTCACGCCGCCGAAGACGAAGTCGTGCAGCCGGGAGCTGCCGAGGTTCCGCGTGGTGCTGAGCTGCTGCATGAAGAACGAGATGGGCTCGTCCGGCTCGATGACTCGCGTGCCGATGTGGTTGACGAGGAAGATCACGACGAGATAGGGACCCACCAGCAGGCTCATCAGCGTGTAGTTCAGGAGCGCCGCGCCGGGGCCGAGCATCAGCGTCGGAGGCACGAGCCACAGGGCGAAGTGCAGTAGCACGACGGCCTGATCGACGCGGGTGGTGCGCGGATGGCGGCGCAGGTAGCGCAGGCTGTCGAGCTTCAGCGTGAAGGGCTGCAGCCACATCAGGATCCAGATCAGGCGCGACTGCCGGCCGCTGATGAGCTTGCCGAGACCGGTCTTCGCCTCGGCCGACTCGCGGTACATGCTGAAGAACTCCGATTGCATGTCGGGGTCGCGGCCGCGGTCGTTACAGTGCGGATGATGACGACGGTGGATGTGGCGGTAGTAGGAGTAGCAGAGCGCCGTCAGCAAGGTGTTGTAGACCTGCCCGAGCCACGCGGTCGCGCGGCGATCGCGCATGATGGCGCCATGGCCGACTTCGTGCGCGAAGAAGCCGGCGTGGACGGTGAGAAACGCCAGCGTTGCGAGCGCCAGGGCGCGCGCGGCGAGTCCCGGCCCGGCCAGCAGTGCGACGTACGCGGCCGCGTAGCCGACCAGGATGAAGGCTCCGTAGACCACATTGCGCGCGGGCGTGGGCGCAAAGCAGCCCGCCTTCGAGAGCTCCGCGATCAGCGTGTGGTGCAACCGATCGCCGTACGCGACGTCGCCAGCGCCGGTCCAGGTCGATGTCTCCGGTGCGTTCTGCATGATGTCGCCCTCCCAGTGACCTCTGACTGGGTCGGCGTTAGAGCAGCGCGCATGCCAGGCCTCAAGGTGCTGTTTTAAAAGCACTCGGGTACGCGAACCGACGGCCCGCATCGACACGGCTGGCATTCCGCGCGGGTGTGACCTACATTCGATGCATGTCGCCGGCGGCGCTCCTACACGCGGACCGGGAGTTCTTCGGGATGGTTGCCGACGTCGCCTTCAGCAATCCGTTCAGCCTGTCGCGCGCGGCCGTGGTGGCGCGGCTCATCTCCGATGTCCCGCGCGATCGGACGAGCGACCGCGAGGCGCTCGCGCGCGTCGTGGCGCCGCGGCTACAGAGCGTGCTGCGCGAGGGCGCGCAGGCCGTCGAGCGACTGGGCGATGACGATCGGCGTCTCCTGGAGACGGCGCTGCTGTACGTGACCTACCACCGCTACCTGCCACAGATCGATGCCTTGATCGAGCGACAGGCCGGCCAGAGCGGCGCGCCGCTCACGATGTCGTTCGGTGACGAGGTGCTCGCCGACCTGGGCGGCCACGGCTTCGCGGCCGAGCGCGCGGCGCGCTACTTCGCGGGCTTCTTCCAGGTGCGGCGCGCCTTCTATTTCATCGATCGTGCGCTGGCGGGCGAGTGCGAATCGATGCGGCGGCTACGCGAGGCGCTGTGGAACAACGTGTTCACCTACGACATGCGCGGCTACGACGCCGCGCTGTTGAGCCGGATGGAGGATTTCTCCACGCTGATCCTCGGCGAGACCGGCACCGGCAAGGGATCGGCAGCGGCCGCGATCGGGCGGTCCGCGTTCATTCCCTACGCGGCGGCCGAGCGGCGCTTCGTCACCAACTTCGCCGACAGCTTCATCGCGATCAACCTGTCGCAGTTTCCCGAGACGCTGATCGAATCCGAGCTGTTCGGCCACCGCAAGGGTGCCTTCACCGGCGCCATCGACCACCATCAGGGCGTCTTCGAGCGCTGCAGCGCCCACGGCGCGCTGTTCCTGGACGAGATCGGCGAGGTGTCGATCCCGGTGCAGATCAAGCTGCTCCAGGTGCTGCAGGAGCGCACGTTCACCCCGCTCGGCGGCCACGAGAAGCGGCGTTTCTCCGGACGCGTCATTGCGGCGACCAACCGACGCCTGGACGAACTGCGGCGGGGCGGCCGATTCCGTGACGACTTCTTCTATCGCCTGTGCTCGGATGTGATCGAGGTGCCGACGCTGCGCCAGCGCATCGCCGAGTCACCGGACGAATTGCGGCAGCTCGTGCGCTTGCTCGTCGCGCGCATCACCGGGGGCGAGTCTGTCCCGCTGTCGGCGAGGGTGCTCGAAGCGCTGGAACGCGGCGTGCCCCGCGGCTATCCCTGGCCGGGCAACGTGCGCGAGCTCGAGCAGGCGGTGCGCCGCGTGCTGCTCACCGGGCGCTACGTCCCGGATCTTGCCCACGCGGCCGACGACGAGGAAGCCGCGCTCGTCCACGAGCTGCGCGCGGGCGAGCTGACGGCCGCACAGGTCCTGGGACGCTACTGCGCCCTGCTCTACCGCCGTCTGGGCACGTATGCGGACGTGGCCAAGCGCACCGGGCTCGATCCGCGTACGTCTCGCAAGTACGTCACCGCCGGTCTCGACGCGCGTCAGCCTCGGCCGTAGAGCGCCGACCAACGTAGAATGAGCGGGCATGCCGCCGCCCGCCCTGGAGCTCCGGAAGGTCAGCAAATCCTATCGCGAAGGCGAGACCGAGCGCGAGGTGCTGCGCGACGTGTCGGTGACGATCGCGCGGGGCGAGATCATCGTGCTGGTCGGGCGCAGCGGCTCCGGCAAGTCCACGCTGCTCAACGTGATCGCGGGCATCGACCGGCCCACGGCGGGGGCCGTGGTCGTCGACGGCACGGACCTCACGGCGCTCGACGAGCAGGCGCGCACACGCTTCCGCCGCCGGCACATCGGCTTCGTCTTCCAGTTCTACAACCTCATCCCGCTGCTCACCGTCGAGGAAAATCTGATGCTGCCGCTCGACCTCAACGGCCGGGCGGATGCGAAAGGGATCGCGCGGGCGCGTGAGCTGCTGGAGCGCGTGGGACTCGGGGGGCGCGGCGACAGCTATCCCGAGCGGCTGTCGGGCGGCGAGCAGCAGCGCGTCGCCATCGCGCGGGCGCTGATCCACGACCCCGCGCTCATCCTCGCCGACGAGCCGACGGGCAACCTGGACGCGGAGACGGCGACGGCCGTGCTCGACCTGCTCGACACGCTCGCGCGCGAGGCTGGCCGCACCGTGCTGATGGTGACCCACAGCCGCGAGGTGGTGGGCGTGGCCGATCGGATCTTCGCCATCCAGCGCGGGGCGCTGGTGGAGCGCCCGCGGTGATGATGGGCGGGCGCGTTGGTATGTGTTGACGCGGCAAGCATCGCCGCTCTATCCTCCCGCCACCCTTGATTGTTCTCGCGACTCAGGAGGGCACGATGGGTGGTCGCTCCTTAGCCGTCAGACAGCGCGCCCCGCTTGTCTTCGTTGCGTTCGCCGTGGCTGCCCTCGCGACGGGCGGCTGCGCAAAGTCCACGATCGCCAGGCGGCCGGACAAATGGGAGAGAGTTCCAGCCACCGCGCGCGTCGTCCTGATGACGCCGGACATCGAGCTCGCAGAGCTCACGGCGGGTGGCGTCCTCGAGCCGAACGCAGACTGGACGGAGAAGGCGAGGGGATTTGTCGGCGATGCCCTGCGGGCTGAGATCGGTGCCCGGAACGCCCGTCTCGCCCCCTACCGGTCGCCGACCGACGACGCCAGACGCGCGCACGAACACAACCAGCTCATCAAGCTGCATGCGGCCGTGGGTAACTCGATCCTCGTCCACCATTACGGGCCACTGAAGCTGCTGAACAAGGAGGGCAAGTTCGACTGGACGCTCGGAAATGGCGTCAAGGTGCTCGGCGAAGATGCCGAGGCCGATTATGCGCTGTTCGTCTTCGTGCGTGACAGCTATGCCAGCGCCGGACGGAAGGCGGCCATGGTCGGCGTTGCCGTTCTGAGCCTCGGCCGCGTGGTGGTCCCAGGCGGCGTCCATTACGCCTTCGCCTCGCTGGTGGATCTCAAGACTGGGGACATCGTGTGGTTCAACCGTCTCGTTGACACGCAAGCCGACCTCCGGGACGCCAGCCCAGCACAATCGGCGGTCAAGAAGCTCCTGGCGGATGTTCCTCTATGAGAAACACCGCCGCTTGGCTGCTCGCCGCGGTGGTGGCCCTGAGCCTCGTGGCCGGCTGCGCCACGCCTCGCGGCGAGTCCGGCGCGCTGAGAGACCTCAAGGCCGGCGAGCGCCCCACCCTCGACAGCGACGAGGCGGGGTTGTGGATGGCGATGGACCGCGTCGAGGCCAATCTCAGGACCTCCGGACGCATCATCGCCGATCCAGCGTTGAACAGCTACGTGCGGACGCTCGTCTGTCGCCTCACCCCTCCGCATTGCGACGGTATTCGCATTTACGTCGTCCAGACGCCACACGTGAATGCCTCCATGGCCCCCAACGGAATGATGCAGATCTGGACAGGCCTCCTCCTGCACGCCGAGAACGAGGCGCAGGTCGCGTACGTTCTTGGCCATGAGATCGGCCATTACGTGCGACGGCACTCCGTGCAGCAATTCCGCGATCTTCGCACCAAGGCGGCAGCATCGGTCTTCTTCACCACCCTCGCCGGTGCAGCCGGAGTCGGATTCGTCGGTCCATTGATCCAACTGGCGACCGTATCGAGCGTCTTCGCCTTCTCGCGCGACAACGAACGCGAGGCCGACGACGTGGGCTTCGAGCTGATGGTCGCCGCGGGCTATGACGCGCATGAGGCGCCGAAGATCTGGGAGACGCTCCTCGCGCAGCGGGCGGCGACGAAGAATCCCCAGGCATCCATTTTCTTCGCGACTCACCCTCCCACGGAGGAGCGCGTCGCAACGCTGAAAGCCCTGGCCGAGAAAACTGGTTCGCCGCGTGATGAGCGCGACGCGGGCCGCGACCGCTTCCTTGCCGCCACGCTTCCATTCCGCACTTCGATGCTCCGGGACGAGCTCCGCCTCAGGCGATTCGCCGCCACGCAGCTGCTCCTCGACCGCTTGTCGGCAACCGACTCGGCGTCGGGCGAGATTCAGTTCTTCCAGGGGGAGCTCTATCGGCTCCGCGCAGAGAGTGGTGACGAGGCGCGGGCGATCGCCGCCTATGAGAAGGCGATCGGCGCGGGCGACGCTCCTGCCGAGGCGTATCGCAGCTTCGGCCTCGTGCTGATGAACGCGCGCGAACGCTCACGGGCGCGCGCCGCGCTGGACCGCTATCTCGAGCTTCGGCCTGACGCCACCGACCGTGAGATGATCCGCGAGTACGTGAAGCGATTGGAGTGACAACATTCGTCGACGGCACGGACCTCACGGCGCTCGACGAGCAGGCGCGCACACGCTTCCGCCGCCGGCACATCGGCTTCGTCTTCCAGTTCTACAACCTCATCCCGCTGCTCACCGTCGAGGAAAATCTGATGCTGCCGCTCGACCTCAACGGCCGGGCGGATGCGAAAGGGATCGCGCGGGCGCGTGAGCTGCTGGAGCGCGTCGGCCTCGGGGGGCGCGGCGACAGCTATCCCGAGCGGCTGTCGGGCGGCGAGCAGCAGCGCGTCGCGATTGCCCGCGCGCTGATCCACGACCCTGCGCTGATCCTGGCCGACGAGCCGACCGGCAACCTCGACGCGGAGACGGCGGCGGATGTGCTCGACCTGCTCGACACGCTCGCGCGCGAGGCCGGCCGCACCGTGCTGATGGTGACCCACAGCCGCGAGGTGGTGGGCGTGGCCGATCGGATCTTCGCGATTCAGCGCGGGGCGCTGGTGGAGCGCCCGCGGTGATGCTCGCGCGCCTCGCCGCGCGGCAGCTGCGCTCGCACCCGTGGCAACTCGGCCTGACGATCCTGGGCATCGCGCTCGGCGTGGCCGTCGCCGTGTCCATCGACCTCGCCAACGGCAGCGCGCTGCGCGCGTTCGGGCTGGCCACCGAGGCGGTGAGCGGCCGGGCGACTCACCAGATCCTCGGCGGCCCCTCGGGACTGCCCGACGACCTCTATCGCCGCCTGCGGCTCGACGTCGGCGTGCGCCGCACCGCGCCGATCGTCGAGGGCGACGTGGCGCTCGGGGGCCGTGGCGGCGACGTGCCGGATCGGGCGGGGCGCAGTCTTCACCTCCTCGGCATCGATCCGTTCGTCGATGGCGACTTCCGGCCCTATCTCTCCGGTGACGACCGTCGCGAGGCGCGCGGGCGCGATGCGCTCTCCCGCGCCGCCAATCTCGTCGGACAGAGCGCGACGGCGCTGATCGCGGCCTCGACCGCGCGCGAGCTCGGGATCGAGATTGGCCGCGACCTCGCGATCGAGGTGAGCGGCCAGCCCTTCACGCTGACGATCGTCGGCCTGCTCCAGCCGGCCGATCCCGCCAGCGCCCGCGCGCTCGACGGCCTGCTCGTCACCGACATTGCCACCGCCCAGGAGACGCTCGGCGCCGTCGGCCGCCTCACGCGCATCGACCTCATCGTCGGCGACGACGCGCCGGGGCGCGCGCTGCTGGCCCGCATCGGCCAGGCGCTGCCCGCCGGCGCCGATCTCGTCACCGCCGGCTCGCAGGCAGGCGCCACGGCGCGGATGATCCTCGCCTTTCAGTGGAACCTCGCCGCGCTCTCCCTGCTGGCGCTGGTCGTCGGCATGTTCTTGATCTACCAGACGATGACGTTCTCGGTGGTGCAGCGGCGGCCGCTCATCGGCTCGCTGCGCGCGCTCGGCGTCACGCGCGGAGAGATATTCGCGCTCGTCATGAGCGAGGCGCTGGTCATCGGCGTGGTCGGCACCGTCCTGGGCGTTGGGCTCGGCTTCGGCATGGCGCAGGGCCTGCTGCGGCTCGTCACGCGCACGATCAACGATCTGTATTTCGTCCTCTCGGTCCGCGAAGTGATCCTGGATCCGATGACGCTCGCGAAGAGCGTGCTGCTCGGCATCGGCGCCACCGCGCTGGCCGCGCTGCCGCCCGCGCTCGAGGCCACCGCCGCGCCGCCGCGCGTCGTGATGAGCCGCGCCTCGCTCGAGAGCAGCGCCCGCCGTCGCGCGCGCCGCGCCGGGTGGCTGGGGCTGGTGGTGCTCGCCGCCGGGGCGTTGATTCTCGCCGTGCCCGGCGGCATCGTGGTCGGCTTCGTCGGGCTCCTCGTGCTGATGGTGGGCTGCGCGCTCGTCACGCCGGCCGCGGCGCTCGGCCTGCTGCGCCCGGTGCATCGTGTCGCCGGCGCCGCCTTCGGCGTGCTCGGCCGCCTCGCCACCCGGAGCATCGTCGCCGCGCTCTCGCGCACGTCAGTCGCGATGGCGGCGCTGATGATCGCCGTCGCGGCCGCCATCGGCGTCGGTGTGATGATTGCGAGCTTCCGCGAGGCCGTCACGGCCTGGCTCGAGGGCACCCTGCGCGCGGACGTTTATATCTCCGCGCCGAGCCTGGTCGGCAGCCGCCCCGACGCCACGCTGGATCCCGAGCTCGTCGCGCGCCTGGCCGCGACGCCGGGCGTGGCGCGCGCCAGCACCTCGCGCGGCGTGGTGGTGCAGAGCCCGCGCGGCCCGGCGCAGGTGGTGGCGCTCGACGTCGATCCGTTACGGCCGCCACGCTGGCGATT
>QHSB01000458.1 GCA_003220335.1 Candidatus Rokuibacteriota bacterium | reverse complement strand
AAGATCCTGGATCTCGAGAAATTCGAGGAAGTGGTGGTCGGCCGTGAGCTGAAGATGATCGCCCTCGAGAAGGAGCTGGAGAGCCTGCGAAAAGAACTGGGCCGGCCGAAGGCAGGTAGGGTGTGAGCACCATGCCGGGCATCGACGAGCAGCGTCGCGCCCTGCTCGACCTGACCGAGTCCAACAAGCGCCTCGCCAACCAGCGGAAGGCCATGCTGCACATCCTGGCCGACTATGAGCAGGACCGCCGGCGGCTGGCCCGCCAGACCGGACGACTCGACAATTCGCGGCGGGCCGTCCTGCATATCCTTCAGGATTCGCACAAGGACAAGCTGCGTCTGGAAGCCAGCCGCAAGGCGATGATTCACATCATGGGAGATCTGCAGGAGACCACGGCCGAGATGCGACGGCGCGAGCAGGAGCTGCGCGACAAACAGGAGCAGCTCGTGCAGGCCGGCAAGCTGGCCATCCTGGGCGAGCTCACCACCGGCGTCGCCCACGAGCTCAACAACCCCCTGAACAACATCGGCTTGTTCGTGGGCAACGCGATCGACCTCATCGAGCTCGGCGGGGCGGACAAGGAGCAGATCGTCCGCGAGCTGCGCCAGGCGACGCAACAGGTCCGCAAGGCCACGGAGATCATCTCGCACCTGCGCACGTTTGGGCGGGCCGCCCCCGTCCGCCGCGAGCCGATCTCACTGAGGCAAGTGATCGACCGGTCGCTTTCGCTCATGCAGGAGCAGCTCCGGCTGCGCGAGATCGAGGTCACGGTGGACCTGGGTCCGGACGAACCCGTGGTGCTGGGGAATCCGATTCAGCTGGAGCAAATCTTCATCAATCTATTGACGAACGGGCGCGATGCGGTGGCCGACTCGCCGCGCAAGGCGATTCGCATTTCGGGTTCGGTCGGGTCCGCGATGGTGGAGGTCGCGTTCACCGATACCGGGGAGGGAATTCCCCCCGGGCTCGAGCAGCGGATCTTCGATCCGTTCTTCACCACCAAGCAGGTCGGGAAAGGTACGGGCCTCGGCCTGTCCATCACGTACGGAATCATCAAGGAGCACGGCGGCACGATCTCGGTCGTGAGCCCGCCCGGCGACGGCGCCACTTTCCTCATCAACCTACCCCTGGCCTCTGCCGATACAAAGGAGACCGAGCCGCCATGACCGCGTTGCATGTCCTTGTCGTGGACGACGACCCCGCCCTGCTGCAGGCGCTTCCCGAGGCGCTCCGGCTTCGCATGAGCGGGGTGGCGGTGGACACGGCCAACTCAGCCACGGCCGCGCTCGACCGGATGGTCGGGCGCGACTACGACGCGATCGTCACCGACATCAAGATGCCGGGGATGGACGGGCTCGCGCTCTTGACGGAGATCCGCACGCGCCGGCCCGACACGCCGATTCTCATCATCACCGGCCATGGCGAGCATGCCCTGGCGATTCAGGCCCTCCGCGGCGGGGCCTATGACTTCATCCACAAGCCGATCGACCGGGATCAGATCGTCGGGTCGTTACAGCGCGCGATGGCCGCCCACGCGCGGACTCGCCGGGTGAAGGACCGACAGGTGGCCCTGGAGCGCTGCGCCGCGGAACTGGAGCAGATCGCGGACCAGCTGGGACGGCAACAGGCGCGCGTGCTCCTCGTCGACGACGATCCCGCCTTGCTGCAGGCGCTGCCGCAGGCCCTGCGGCTCCGGATGGGCGGGGTGACGGTGGAGACGGCGGACTCCGCGGCGGCGGCGCTCGATCGGATCGCCGCCCGTGACTACGACGCGATCGTCACCGACATCAAGATGCCGGGGATGGATGGGCTCGGGCTCCTGGCCGAGATCCGCGGGCGCCAGCCCGACACGCCCACCCTCATGATCACGGGGCACGGAGAATACGATCTCGCGCTCCGGTGCTTGCGTGGCGGCGCGTACGACTTCATCCAGAAGCCGATCGATCGCGATCACTTCGTGGCGTCGTTGCACCGCGCCATTCGAGCGCACGCGATGAACCGCCTCGTGAAGGATCGGCAGTCGGCCCTGGAGCGCTGCGCGAGTGAACTGCAGTGGATCATGGGGAGGCTTCAGCCATGAGCCGGGCTTGCGTGCTCCTCGTCGACGACGATCTGGCCCTGCTGCAGGCGCTTCCCGAGGCCCTCCGGCTTCGGATGGGCGGGGTGAAGGTCGATACGGCCGATTCGGCGGCGGCCGCGCTGGACCTGCTCGCGGCCCGGGACTACGACGCGATCGTCACCGATATCAAGATGCCGGGCATCGACGGTCTCGAGCTGCTGGCCGAGATCCGCACGCAGCGGCCCGACACGCCCACCGTCATGATCACCGGGCACGGCGAGCACGACCTGGTGGTGCAGGCCCTCCGCGGCGGGGCCTATGACTTCATCCAGAAGCCCATCGACCGGGATCACCTGGTCGCGTCGCTGAGCCGGGCGATTCAGATGCGCGAGCTGAGCCGCCGGGTCAAGGAACAGCAAGCGGCCCTGGAACGGCACCTCAACGACCTCGAGGCGATCGTCGAGGAACGCACGCGCGAGCTGCGCGAGACCAACGAGGTGATCGAGAGCCCGTTGCGGTTGTTGATGGGCCCGAGTGGGCAGATGGAGAAGATCGTCCAGCAGATCAAGCAGGTGGCCGACTCCCCGCTCACGGTCCTCGTCGAGGGAGAGACCGGCACAGGCAAGGAGCTCGTCGCCCGCGCGATCCATCAGCTGAGTGCCCGACGCGACAAGCCATTTGTCGCGGTGGACTGTGGCGCGATTCCGGACACCCTGATCGAGTCGGAGCTCTTCGGCTACGAGAAGGGCGCATTCACGGGGGCCCATCAGCGAAGGGAGGGGCAGTTCCAGCGCGCCGAGGGAGGAAGCCTGTTCCTCGATGAGATCGTGAACCTTCCCCTGCCCACCCAGGCGAAGCTCTTGCGCGCGCTGCAGGAACGACAGGTGCAGCCGCTCGGCAGCAAGCA
>QHSB01000457.1 GCA_003220335.1 Candidatus Rokuibacteriota bacterium | reverse complement strand
GTGGCGCTCATCGTTCCACGCCCCGCGCCGGCCGCCGGGCGAATAAGTTCGCGAAGAGTAGCGCCCATGGTGGCGGGAGCCCCTTTTGCACACTGCACACGCTGCGGAGTGAGGGCCGTGACGAGAGCGCGTTCGGCACGATCCGGGAACCCGCACCCAAGCCAAGAGGTACGCGAATTACAGGTGCGGATCGCGGATTCTCCGTACATCGGACTTTGGTGCTATAGAGCGTTCAGCGATTGCGGTTCGTTGGTTACTTATGCAACATGCGACCATGAGTTTCTGTTCCCGCGCCTCCGCGGGCCCTGCGGCGCGCAGACCCGTCTGCCTACTGTTCGTGCTGCTGTCCGCGTGGGCGACCAATGGCGCCGCCGAGCAGGCACCGAAGACCGTTCTGCTGCTCTACGGCGAAGCGACGACTCTGCCGGGCGCCACGGCCCTCGATGAGGAGATCCGGACACAGCTGCCGGCGGCAGCGGGTCCGATTCACTTCTATACCGAGCATCTCGATGCGGCGTGGTTTCCGAACCCCGCGGTCCAGCGTGGGATCGCGGATGTCCTGCGACGAAAGTATAAAGGGCGGAAGATCGACCTCGTCATCGCCGCCGCCCCCGGCGCTCTTCAGTTCGCGCTGGGCCATCGGGCGGTGCTCTTCGGCGGCGCTCCCGTCGTCTTCGTGAGCCTACGGCCGCCAGGCGCGGTCTCTCCCGTTCCCGCCGACATCACCGGGACCTGGTTCTCCGTGGACTGGCAGGCCAACCTGGACCTCATCCTGAGGCTCCAGCCCGACACCAAGCGCGTCGCGGTCGTCTATGGCACGTCGGCCTTCGACCGGAACGAGACCGGGAAGATTCGCGATGCCTTCGTGGCCTACCGCGGCCGGCTCGAGCTCATCGAGCTGACCGATTTGCCGTTCGCCGACCTATTGAAGAAGGTCGCGGCCCTTCCCGACCGCACCGTGATCTTGTTCTATGTGCTGCTGCGCGACGGCGCGGGAGCCAATCACGTTCCGACGCACGCGCTGGCGGCGATCGCGCGCGCGACGCGGGTCGCCGTCTACGGCGTCAGCGACACGTTCATCGGCCACGGCATCGTCGGCGGCCACGTCCTCAGCTTCCGCGGGCACGGGCGGCAAGCGGCCGCCCTGGCGGCCCGCGTGCTGCGCGGAGAATCGCCGGGCCCGGCCGGCGCCGGTGACCTGGACCTCAACGTGGCGACGTTCGACGCGCACGAGCTGAAGCGCTGGGGGATCAGTGAGACTCGCTTGCGGCGCCACGCTCTGGCGCAGCAGGCCTTGGCCCTGAGCCTGCGCTTCGAGCGCCTCGTTGCCGAGACTTCGACCACGTTGGCCGCCACCCCTCTGGATGACGTCGAGACCGCAGTACACACGGCTCTCGGTCGGATCGTTGAAGAGCTTCGATGCGATCGGGCAAGCCTGTTCGAGTTCACGGACGATCGACGGGTCGAGCGGGTCGGGTTCTCGATCGACGCTGCCGGCGTCGTCCCGCTGCCGACAACGATGCAGACTGATCGGTACCCCTGGACGCTCGGGACGCTGCGCCGGGGCGACCTCGTACGGTTCAGGTCACCCGAGGACCTTCCCGACGACGCGGCGACCGACCGTGCGACCTTTCAGGAGCTCGGCACGCGCTCGCTGGTGTGCGTCCCGCTGGAAGTCGGGCACGTGATCGTCGGTGGCATCTCGCTCGCAACCGTCCGGGCCGAGCGTGAGTGGCCTGACGCGTTGATCCCCCGGCTGCGGCTCCTGGGCGACATCTTCGCCAACTCCCTCGTCCGCCGGCGCGCGAGCCACGCCATCTGGGAGAGCGAGGTGCGATTCAGGCTCGCCGCCGATACCGCGCCGGTCATGATGTGGATGTCCGGCGTCGACGGGGGCTGCACGTACTGCAATCACACCTGGCTCGAGTTCACGGGGCGGCCGGTGGAGGAGGAGCTGGGCAACGGGTGGGCGGCGGGCGTGCATCCCGACGACCGCAAGAGTTGCCTCGACCGCTACCAGCGGGCGCTCGATGCGCGCGAGCCGTTCACGATGGAGTACCGCCTGCGCCGCCGGGACGGCGCGTATCGCTGGCTCCTGGATCATGGCGTCCCGAGGTTCACGCGAGATGGCGCGTTCAGCGGCTACGTCGGCGGGTGCACCGACGTGACGGAGACCAAAGTCGCCCACGCGGCATGGCTCGAAAGCCTCGCGCTTCACAGCGCCATCTTCGGCTCGCTGTACGGGCACGTCGCGGCGCTCGACAAGGACGGAGTGGTCGTCGCCGTCAACACGTCGTGGACCGAGTTCGCGGCCGGTGGCTGGAACACGCCTCGCCCCCCAGTCGGCGCGAACTACCTCGAGGCCTGCGAGCGAGCGGGCCACGTCGGCGCAGGCGCAATGGCCCACGCCATTCGCGCCGTCCTCGACGGCGCGCGCCCCCAACCGACCCTGGAGTACGCGGCCCGCTCGGGCGCCGAGGAGCGGTGGTTCGAGATGACCGTGGAGCCGTTTGAGCGTCTCGAGGGTGGCGCCATCGTCTTGCACGTGGATATCACGCGGCGGCGGAGGGCGGAGGCCGAGGCACAACGCCAGCGCGACGAGCTCGCCCACGCCTTGCGCGCCTCGACGCTGGGGGCGCTGGCAGGCTCGCTGGCCCACGAGATCAACCAGCCATTGGCCGCGATCGCCGCCAACGCCCAGGCGGCTCGCCTGGTGCTCACGGGTGGAACCGCCGATCAGGGAGAGCTCCGGGAGACGCTGGCCGATATCGCTGCCGACGCCAAGCGGGCAGCCCAGGTCATTCGCCGGCTGCGGGCGCTGTTCCGCAAGGAGCCGTCGGAATACAAGCCTGCGGACGTCAACGCGCTCATCATGGAGGTGATGATGCTGCTGCGCAGCGAGCTGGAGGCGAAGGGCATCGGCGTGCACCTCGCGCTGGCGAAGGACCTGCCGCGGGTGCTCGGCGACGCCATCCAGCTCCAGCAGGTCGTCCTCAACGTCCTGCTCAACGCCGCGGAAGCCGTGGCCGATCGCTCGACCGGGCAGGCTCTTCTCAGCGTCGAGACCGCCGAGCATCATCCGGGCACCGTCGAGATCTCGGTGCGCGACAGCGGTCCCGGCGTGAAGGACGTCGACCTCGAGCGCATCTTCGAGCCGTTCGTCACCACCAAAATCACCGGGCTGGGCATGGGGCTGTCGATCAGTCGATCCATCGTCCAGGCCCACGGAGGACGCATGTGGGCGACCCGCACCGACCCGCATGGCCTGACGGTGCACATCGAGCTGTCGCACGAAGAAAACGGGCCAGAAGCGCGATGAGCCAGCCATTCAGCGTGGCGCAAGTGTTCACCGGACGAGCGGGCAAGCAAGTCCCCGTGGCAGAAACCGTGCGCGGCTTCAAGGAGATCTTGGAGGGCAAACACGACGCCGTGCCGGAAGGCGACTTCTACATGAACGGCGGGATCGATGAAGTCAAACCCGCGTGAGAGGTCGGGCGCGACATGGCCGCCACGCTGAAGCTGGAGATCGTCACGCCGACTGGCACGGTCTACGCCGAGGACGTGGAGATGGTCACCCTGCCGGGCGTGGCGGGCCAGATGGGATCTATCCACGACACGTGCCGCTGATGACGCAACTGGTGCCGGGCGAAATGATCGTGCGCAAGGAGGGCCGTGATCTGTTCATCGCGACGGGCGAGGGACTCATCGAGGTCACCGCCCGCCGCGTGGCCATCCTGACGGACCTCGCCATTCCGGCTGATCGCATCGATGAAGCGAAAGCCGAGGAAGCGCGGCAACGCGCCGAAGCGCGTCTGCGGGAAAAGCTCTCGGACGAAGAAATTGCCTCCGTCAATGGCTCGCTCGCGCGCTCGCTGGCCCAATTGCGCGTCAAGCGACGCCGCCAGGTCTGATCTATTGCGGCGGGAATCGCTCGAGGATCCGGCGCACGGCTGTCTGGATGCGCGCTTGCCGGGTCTGGGGTTCGCCGGATCCGGCGAGCTGGGCCTGGGCCGAGCCCCGCCAGACGACGGTGTCCGAGCCGGGATCCACGATGTCGAGGATCAGCGTCCCTTCCCTGTACTGGCGGGTCACCATCACCGGCACGCTCGTGCTCCCCGCCGAGGGCATCGGCCCGACATCTCGAAAGGTCGGAGTTGCCATGGGCGTCGACTGCGGCCTGCTCTCGACGCTCACGTGCCACTTGACGAGGAAGTCCGGACGGCTCGCCTCCTGCCGGTAGCCCTTGCCATCAAGCGTCTCGTCCACCGAGCGCACGATCGCGCTACCCAGTGCCGCGTCATCCATCGACCCGTAACTAG